>NZ_JAINWD010000060.1:0-20867 GCF_021021315.1 Halomonas sp. IOP_14
CGTGGGTGCGGCTGGCGAACTCAACGGTGAGCGCAAACGTCTCCGACAGCGCTTCGCGGTGGGTAAAGCTCACCACCGCCGTGTCAGAAGCCCCGGGAAGGGTCAGGGTAAACTGAAGGCCGGTGTTATCCGCCATCGCTCCGCTCCTTGGATCATTACCAGTCAATGAGAAACGATCAGGGTAGCGAGCCGGGGCCAGAGAGCAAGGCCTGGAGGACAAGTGACAGGGATCTCTTACACGCTTGTAAGAGATCGCTTACAAAATTTTAAGCCATGGCTTACAAGAAGGAGACTTGTGCACGCTGTGGAAGCGGTAGGCGCTGTGAAAAGGGGCGCGTATTACAGGCTAAACTGAGTGCTGATGTTTATCGGGTGCAGGTGTCGAATTTGGCGGCTTCCCCTTTTTGAGAAGCCGTTTAATATTGGGCTAGGCTTTTTAACCGTTGATCAAGCCAAATCAAACAGCAGCACTTCGCCTGCTTCCTTGCCGGTAAGGTTTATCGCCTCATCCGGTTGGAACGCCGCGGCGTCGCCTGCGCTCAGCGTCTCACCGTTAATCTCCATTTCGCCGTTCACCACATGCAGCCAAGCATAGCGCGAAGGCGGCGCTGTTGCCTGTTCGCCAGCGTTAAACAAACCCGCGTAAAGGTTCACATCCTGGTTGATGCTCACAGACCCGTCGCGGCCTTCTTCAGAAGCCACTAAACGCCATTGCCCTTGACGCTCAGCGCTAGGAAAAGCCTTTTGCTCATAGCTGGGTTTAATGCCGAGCTGCTTGGGTTCAATCCAGATCTGCAGGAAGTGCAGCCCGTTCTCCTTGGAGTGATTAAACTCGCTGTGCAGCACGCCGGTGCCCGCCGACATGCGCTGCACATCGCCCGGGCGCATCACCTCGCCATTGCCCATGTTGTCTTTGTGCTCCATCTCACCTTCAAGCACATAGGAGATGATCTCCATATCCCGGTGAGGATGGGCGCCAAAACCATGGCCGCCCGCTACGCGGTCTTCATTGATCACGCGCAGAGCGCGGAACCCCATATGGTTGCGGTCAACGTAGTTGGCAAAGGAAAAGGTATGGAAAGAACGCAGCCAGCCGTGGTCGGCGTAGCCCCGCTCGTTTGAACGACGAATAATCATGGTGTGCTCCGCAGGTTGCGTGAGATTGAATAATGACAATATACGCCTTACTGACGCTCCGTGGGGTGAAGCTTTCTGCACGTTCCTGTCGAATAAATCGATGTATTAAATGTGATTGCCAGCGCTAAACTTTTGGTTAGCTTTCGAGTAAAATCCTGGCCTCTTCTAACCCGGTCCGCCCTTTGCGAGGGTGACTACCAGGAGTTTTGCATGTCAGTAACTATTCAAACGCCGCCCATTGTGGTCGCAGCGCTGTACAAATTTGTCACCCTGAACGACTTCGAAGCGCTGCGCGAACCGCTGCGCCAAACCATGCTCGATAACGATGTAAAGGGCACGCTGCTGCTCGCTAAAGAGGGCATTAACGGCACGGTGGCGGGCAGCCGCGAAGGTATCGACGCACTGTTGACCTGGCTGACTGCTGACCCACGCTTGGCTGATATTGATCACAAAGAGTCTTTTTGTGACGAAACGCCGTTCTACCGCACCAAGGTCAAACTCAAAAAAGAGATCGTCACCCTCGGCGTGCCGGATATCGACCCTAACGATACCGTGGGCACTTACGTCGAGCCGGAAAACTGGAACGACATTATTGCCGACCCGGAAGTACTGGTGATCGATACCCGCAATGATTACGAAGTGGCGATTGGCAGCTTTGAGCGGGCGATCGATCCTAAAACCACCACATTCCGCGAGTTTCCTGAGTACGTGCGCGAGCACTACGACCCGGAAAAACATAAGAAAGTAGCGATGTTCTGCACCGGTGGCATCCGCTGTGAAAAAGCCTCCAGCTTTATGCTTAAAGAAGGCTTTGAAGAGGTCTACCACTTAAAAGGCGGCGTGCTGAACTACCTGGAAAAAGTCCCGGAAGAGCAGTCGCTGTGGCGCGGTGAGTGCTTTGTGTTCGATAACCGGGTCACGGTGCGCCACGACTTAAGCAAAGGCGAGTTCGAGCAGTGCCACGCTTGCCGCATGCCGATCTCCGCCGAGGATATGCAGTCTTCTGCTTACGAGCCAGGGATTAGCTGCCCCCACTGCATCGACTCGTTGCCGGAGAAGACCCGCGCGGCGGCCCGTGAGCGCCAACGCCAAATCGATTTAGCCAAACAGCGCGGCGAGCCGCACCCCTTAGGCCGTGACACCCGACTAATGAAAAAATGAAGTAGCGCATTTGTAGGTAAGATCTTTAAACAAAAACGTACGTAAAGCTTGTGCGCTAGACTGATGGGCAAAGTGTTACTCAACCTCAGGAGTTCACCATGCCCATCACCACTGATGACCTTTCCACAACGGCCTCCCTCCTACAACGTTTTGACCAGCAAGGCGTCACAACGCTGACGATGAGCGCGCCAGAGCGCTTTAACGCGCTCTCGGAAGCCATGTTGCAAGCGCTTCACGACGCGTTAGCCGAAATTGCCGACGATAGCAGCGTGCGCTGTGTGGTACTTGCCGCCGAAGGCAAAGCCTTCTGCGCCGGGCATGATCTGAAGCAGATGCGTGCCAACCCCGATAAAGCCTACTATCAAGCGCTGTTTGCCCGCTGTAGCGAAGTGATGCAGGCCATTGTGCACTTGCCTGTGCCGGTCATCGCCAAAGTGCAGGGCATAGCCACCGCTGCGGGCTGCCAACTGGTGGCGAGCTGTGATCTGGCGGTGGCGGCGCGCAGCGCACGCTTTGCTGTTTCCGGTATCAATGTTGGCCTGTTTTGTTCTACTCCAGCGGTAGCACTTTCCCGCAACGTTGCGCGTAAACACGCCATGGAGATGCTGCTTACCGGGGAGTTTATAAGCGCGGATCAAGCCGCTGAGTGGGGGTTGATTAACCGCGTGGCAGATGATGATGCGCTGGACGAAGCAACTGAAGCCCTGTCCACCAGTATCTGCGCTAAAAGCGCCGTTGCGGTGCGTACCGGAAAAGCCATGTTTGCCCGTCAGTTGAGCATGCCGCTCGACGAAGCCTACGCCTTTGCCGGGAAAACCATGGCCTGCAATATGTTAGCCGAGGATGTGAGCGAGGGGATTGATGCGTTTATCGCCAAGCGGCCGCCGCACTGGCGGCATCGCTGACGTACCATCGCTGAATGAATGGAATTCGTTTCCGCAAACGCGACAATTGCCATGTTGTCACGTTATCCTGACGCCCTTTGTATTTTAGGGAAGCCGTCGTCAGCAAGGGCGCTTTTAGTAAGTAGTAGGAGCGCTTTTGGGAGCGTCTTTTAGCAGTGCCTATTTGGAGAAAGCCAAGTGAGTGAAGCCAAACGCAGGACGGTCGGTCGTCCGGCGAGTACCGCCAAAGCTAGCGGAGGCCATAGCCAGTCGCTGGTACGTGGCTTAACGCTGTTGGAGTACCTTGCGGCCAGCCCGCTTGGGTTGGCCCTTTCAGAAGTGGCAGAGATGGCCGAATTGGCGCCCTCTACCACCCACCGCTTGCTGCAAGCCTTGCAGAGTCAGGGGTTTGTGACCCAGGAGAACGAGCAAGGCCTATGGCGAATCGATGTCAAAACCTTCCGTATCGGCAATAGCTTTCTTGAAGCCCGCGACGTGGTGGCCACAAGTCGCCCTTTTCTACGCCGTTTAACCGCTGAGACCGGCGAGACCGCTAATTTGGGCATTCGTGATGGGGTCACGGCGGTATTTTTAGCGCAGCATGAATCACCGCAAATGATGCGCATGATCACCCGCCTAGGTTCCCGCGCGCCGCTGCATGCCTCCGGCGTAGGTAAAGCGCTGCTAGCGTGGATGCCCGATGATGAGCGCGCCAAGCTGCTGGATGGCAGCGAATTGGCAAGAGTGACCGTCAATACGCTCTATCAATCCGACACACTTCAAATGGAAACGGAGCAGATTCGCGCCCAAGGCTTTGCCTGTGACCGTGAAGAGCATGCCATTGGCCTGCACTGCGTGGCCGCCTGTGTGTTTGATGAGCACGGCACGCCGTTGGCGGCGATCTCAGTGTCTGGCCCGGTGGCGCGCATCCCGGAAGCTCGCTTACTCACCCTGGGGGCGCTGGTTCGCCAAACGGCCGATGAGATAACCCAGCAGTTGGGTGGGCAGGTGCCCCGTTAACGTCGCTCACTGAGTCTATGCTAAGCCTGTTTTTTGTCGCCCTGGTCAGCGCCACGCTGCTTCCCGGTGGGTCTGAAGTGTGGCTAGCGCGGCTATGGTGTCTCGGTGAGCCGCCTCTGGGGCTGTGGGCGGTGGCCACGGCGGGCAACACTCTTGGCAGCATGATCAACGTGGCGATGGGCCGCTATGCGCGTCAGTTTCAAGATCGCCGCTGGTTTCCGGCCTCGCCACGCAGCTTAGCCCGAGCGGAGCGCTGGTATCATCGCTTTGGCGAGCTAAGCCTGCTGATTTCCTGGGCACCGATTATTGGTGACCCTCTCACTGTACTGGCCGGCGTTTTCCGGCTGCCCTGGTGGCGGGCGCTAGCGTGGATTGTGGTCGCTAAAGGTGTGCGTTACGCGGTGGTGTTACTGCTGGCACAGCAGTGGCTATTACCGCTTTGCCAGTGAAACGCCTTATTAATCAAGTCATGTTAACCTGTACAACTTTTTCACAAGCGGCGCTGGCAGTGTAGAGTGTAAGCAACTTGGGCTGCCTATTATTGGCTTGCGTAAAACTAAGCAGCCGTTAGATTGAACAGAACACTCACCCAAAAGGAGGTTTAGGTGTGAAGCCACTTCGTTTATTACCCTGGCTAGGTGTCTGGCTATTGGCAATGATTGCCTTAATAGCCACGCCAGCAATGGCGCAGAGCGCGCCAAGTGAGTCGGCCAGCGCCGATGGTGCAGCATCCTCTGAAGCAGCAGCGCCTACGTCCTATGAGGCGCTGGCGAACCTGCTAGAGGATGAGCAGTCGCGGCAAGAGTTGATTGAGATGTTGCGCAATCAAGCCTCAGCGCTGCCCAATGGCGTTGCTACCGAACTCTCCCCGGAAGCGGCCGCTCAAGGCAGTGAGATAGCGCCGGAGGATGTCTCTCTGCCGCGCCAACTCGCTGAGCTCACCAGTCGTGTGGTAAGCGATGTGGGGGGCCAGTTCGAGCAAGTGGTAGGCATTGTCGGCGGTCTGTTTTCTGGCCAAGAGGCCGACAGTGTCTTTGATATGGCCGCCTTCACCAGTGCGGCGATTAATCTGGGCATGGTGATTGTCGCCACTTTTGCGCTGTTTATGATTGTTCGACGGTTAGCTAAGCCGCTGTTTACCAAAATCAGCGGTTGGTCGCTGAATGGCAGCAATTTAACCCCCGTTTTACGTTTGGTTTTCTGCGTGGCGATTGCGGCAGTCATCGATGTGCTGCTTGTCGGCTTGGCCTATGTGGGTGGTAATCTGCTGGCCACCTTTGCGATTGGTGAAGCCGGGGAGCTCTCGACCCGTGCCTCGCTGTTTTTAAATGCGTTCTTGATTATTGAACTGCTCAAAGCCGGTGTGCGGATGCTGTTTTCTTCGCGCTACGAAGGGCTGCGGCTACTGCCTATCTCTGCCCAGGAAGCCTCCTACTGGAACCGCTGGTTAGCGCGGCTGATCGGCATGGTCGGTTATGGCCTGATGGTGGTAGTCCCGCTGGTTAACTTCTATGTGGCGGCCTCGCTGGGTCAAGCGGTCGGTACGCTGATTATGCTGTTGGCGTTTATCTATGCGGTGGTTGTGGTGCTAAGAAACCGCGCCCGCCTGCGCGATAACCTGAACGAGATGGCGGCAAAATCAACGCTGACTGCCAGCCGCGTCTCTCTGCAGCTATTTGCACGTACCTGGCACCTGTTCGCGCTGTTCTATTTCTTGATCGTATTTGTGCTGACGTTAACGCGCCCTGGCGATGCGCTGCCGTTTGTAATGTTTGCCACCTTGAAGTCCCTGGCTGCCATTGTTGTGGGGTTATTGGTCTCCTCGCTTCTTACCCAGACCATTGGCCGTCGGATTACCCTGTCGGACGATCTGCGGCGCAAACTACCGCTGCTTGAAAAGCGCTTGAACAGCTACGTACCCAATGCGCTTCGCGTGCTGCGTACGATCATTCTGATTGTGGTCATCATGATGGTGCTGAACGCTTGGGGCGCCTTTGATCTAGCTGCCTGGTATGCCTCTGAAGGTGGCGCCGTGCTGGTCGGTAACCTGACCAGTGTTGCGGTGATTTTGATCGTGGCGCTCGCCGTGTGGCTGGGTCTGGCAAGCCTGATCGAGCATAAGCTCAATCCGGAAACCGGCTACGGTGAGCCCTCGGCGCGGGCAAAAACCCTGCTCAGCCTGTTTCGTAATGCCCTGGCAATCGCTATGGTCACGATTACCGGCATGATCGTGCTGTCGGAAATTGGCATTAATATCGGTCCACTGATTGCCGGTGCCGGTGTGCTTGGTCTAGCGATTGGTTTTGGCGCCCAGAAACTGGTGCAGGACGTTATCACCGGGGTGTTTATCCAGGTTGAAAATGCCATGAACACCGGTGACGTGGTGACAGTAGGCGGCGTGACGGGCACCGCCGAGCGGCTCAGTATCCGCTCTGTAGGGATTCGTGATCTATCCGGTACTTATCACATCGTGCCGTTCTCCAGTGTGGATACCGTATCTAACTACATGCGTGAGTACGGCAACCATGTGGGCGAATACGGCATTGGCTATAACGAGAGCATTGACGAAGCCATTGAGCAGCTCAAACTGGCCTTTGAGGATCTCAAAGCCAGCGAAGAGCACGGCAACAAGCTGCTGGCTGATCTCACCGTTGCGGGGGTTACTGCCCTGGCAGATAGCTCTGTAAACATCCGTGTGGTCATTAAAACCACGCCGGGTGATCAGTGGGCCGTGGGTCGTGCCTACAATCGCCTGGTTAAACTGCGCTTTGATGAGGCGGGTATCGAAATACCCTTCCCGCACACCACGCTTTACTTTGGCGATAACAAAAACGGCAACCCACCGCCTGCCCATGTGCGGGTATTGGAGTCGACCGCTAAAGAGAAAAAGGTGGAGGAGTCAGCGGTGGCTACACCGGCTGCTAAGAGCGACACCCAGCAGGACGTGCAGAAGATTAGCGAACCTGACCATCTAAAGCCCGACCACGACGATGTTGATGAAATCTAAGATGTTGATGAAACCTAAACGGTGCTCATCTTAGCATTCAGCGGGGCCGCCTTCGGGCGGCCCCGCTGCGTTTGGAGCAGAAGAAATTTTAAAGCCAAGTTCTTAAGTAAAGTTCTTTAAGCCGAGTAATTTTCCGAGTGACGCCCCTCTAGGTTGATTGACTCTCCGCCATCGACAAACAGAATCTGCCCCGCTACAAAGGGGTTGTCCAACAAGTAGTGCAGAGCTTGTACAAGGTGGTCGGGGTGCCCCTGGCGCTTGAGCGGAATGCCTTCAATACGCCACTCAATATAGGCGCTAGTGCGCTGGGAAGCGGGCAGTACCACGCCAGGGGCGATGCCGTTAATGCGAATGCGCGGTGCGAACTCCAGTGCCGCCATACGAGTCATCTCCGCTAGGCTCTTTTTCGATAGCAAATAGGCTGCATAGGGATACTGGTGATAGGCCACCTTATTATCGATGATATTGATCACCTGGCCCTCTTGAACGGTTTCGGCAAAGTAACGGGTGAGCAGTAGCGGGGTAAACATATTGACCCTGAACTGTGTCTCCAGCATCGCCAGCTCGGTCGTCGAGATCGGCGCTGGTTCATAGGCAGAGGCGCTGTTCAGCAGCAAATTAAGCCCTGGGAAGCGCTGCTTGGCCGACTGGAGTAAGTCGTTTAAGTCTTCGTTTAAAAAATCGCAGGAAAATATTTCGCACTCCCGCCCTTTAGCGCGGATACCGCTGGCGACCTCTTCGGCCTCTTTGCGGGAGCGATTAACGTGTAGAGCAATATCAAAACCGGCATCAGCCAACGCTTCGGAGAAGAATCGGCCCAAGCGGGTAGCACCGCCGGTTACCAGAGCAGCCTGATGATGCATAAAGCGTTCCCTACTGTTTTATTGGTATAGGAAGACTTTCTGCGTGAGTGTAGCGTTTGTCAATAACTTATACACAGCTTGCACGTGGCACGTGCTTAGAGGTATTGATAGATGAGTCCTGCTTACAGGGCCATTCAAGAAGACGTCACTTTTAACAGGATGTCGCTATGCCACCAACGACGTTGTTTACCAAACAATCTGAAGCGCTGCATGAGTGCTTGATCTCTTTAGGTTCTAACATCGACCCAGACCACTATGTGGCTCAGGCGGTCGATATCATTAACCGTGAGTGCGATCTGTTGGCCCGTTCCAAAACGATTCGCACCCAGCCGGTGGGGTACCAGCAGCAACCCGACTTCCTAAACGCCGCGCTATTGGTGAGCACACCGCTTGAGCGTGAAGCGTTTCGTGCTTATCTCAAAGGGGTGGAAGATCGTTTGGGCCGTGTTCGGGGAGCGATTAAATCGGGGCCACGTACCATGGATCTAGACATTGTGGCTTGGGATGGAGAGGTGGTCGATGACGGTTACTACCTGCACGACTACGTGAAAAAGCCCGTCGATGAAGTGCTGGCGAGTAGTGGCCGCAGCCTTGAGCCTCAAAAGTGTTCATGATTTTTGCGTTTAGGCCGATAGTAACGCCATAGCCTCTAGATTTTGGGGGGCTACCCTTTTGCCCGAGGTGTGCGTTGTTCAGCCTAAATACCAATTTGATGTCGCTTATCGTGCAGAATAATCTGCGCGGCAGTCAGCAGGCCATGCAGACCGCAATGCAGCGCCTCTCTTCTGGGCTGCGCATCAATAGTGCCAAGGATGACCCTGCCGGCCAGGCGATTGCCAACCGTATGACGGCGCAAATCAAAGGTATGACCCAGGCGATCCGCAACACCAATGATGGCATATCAATGGTGCAGACGGCGGAAGGCTCGCTTAATCAGATTAACGACAACCTACAGCGCATCCGTGAGCTGAGTGTACAAGCAGCTAACGGTACCAACTCTT
Source organism: Halomonas sp. IOP_14 (assembly GCF_021021315.1). Taxonomy (NCBI): domain Bacteria; kingdom Pseudomonadati; phylum Pseudomonadota; class Gammaproteobacteria; order Oceanospirillales; family Halomonadaceae; genus Halomonas; species Halomonas sp. IOP_14. Next base: position 9,074 of record NZ_JAINWD010000060.1, read on the forward strand.
CCGACGATCTTGTTTCTATCCAAGACGAAATTGATCAACGTTTAGAAGAGATTGAGCGGATCGCCGGGCAGAGTAATTTCAATGGCAGTAGATTGATTGACGAGTCAAAATCGCTAAATATCCAGGTCGGTGCTAACGATGGCAATATCATCACAGTGCGTTTTGAAGGGATGAGCTTGCAGGCGCTGGGGCTGGAGGGCTTTAGCGTTTTGGAAGGAAGCGCGACAGAGAGCCCGCTGGCGGCCATGGATGACGCTATCAAGCGCGTAGATCGTCAGCGCAGCTATATGGGGGCCGTGCAGAATCGCTTTGAAAGCGTGATTGATGGGCTTAATACCAACATTATCAACACTTCCGCTGCCCAGTCGCGTATTCAGGATGCCGATTACGCTCAGGAAGTCTCCAACCTTGTGCGCGCCCAGATCCTGCAGCAGGCAGGCATTGCTATGTTGGTTCAGGCCAACCAGCAGCCGCAGATGATTTTGCGCCTGCTGGAAGGGCTATAAGGTAAGCACTGTAGCGCAGCTCTCTTAATCAATAATGCCCTGTTCCCGTGCCATGGCGTAGGCCGCTTTAGGGCCATCCCACAGTGAGGGCAATAAAATGAACGATACTGGGATGGCGGTTATCACAATAAATTGTTGAAGGGCCGAAATTTGACCAGCTCCCATATATAACAGCACCGCCGCCATAACCGCCATGGCGATCCCCCAGAAGGCGCGTATATAAGGGCTTGGATCGTCGTGGCCTGCGCCAACAACCGCAATCGCGTAGCTCACCGAGTCACCGGTGGTGGCCACAAAATGGTGGTTAACAACAAAATCGCAAAGACCACCCAGGTTCCGCTTGGGCCACAGTTAACGTCGCGACGTCAAACTGAAAGTTATTGAACGCCTACGTTTCAGTCGTTTTAGGCTCTACCGTTTACTTGAGGTACTCAAGCAGCAGGGGGGCGAACCAAGCAACAAGTCGATCACCGATTTTAAAAGCCATAGATTAGGCGATAAATTAATTTTCGCAACCTCAATTGTTTTTACCTCCGACGAAATTTTTTTGAATAGTCCCCATGCCCAGTAGCCGCTAGGTTCTAGTGAACGGATGGTTAACTGAATCAATTCTCCAAAAGCTGTATTGAGAAAGGGGACTGGGTAATGGGTGAAAGTAAGATACGGGTGGGTGTCGATATCGGAGGGACGTTTACGGATGTCGCCCTTGAGAAAGGAGAAGAGATATTTTCCGCTAAAGTACTGACCAACTATACGCAGCCTGAACAGGCGATTATCGATGGCATTAAAAAAGCCGCTGAGGTAGCTGATGTCTCCTTCTCACACATCGACACCGTGATTCATGGCACTACCCTGGCGACTAATTCGCTAATTGAGCGGCGCGGTGCGCATACGGCGTTTATTACCACGGAAGGGTTTCGCGACGTCATTGAAATGCGTACCGAAAGCCGCTTCGAACAATATGATCTGAATATTGCACTGCCAGCACCACTCATCCCGCGCCATGATCGGTATGTGATAGGCGGCAGGATCGCCGCCAATGGTGAGGAACTGATGCCTATCAACCACGATATGCTTCAGGAAGTCATCGAAAAAATTCGGCAAGAAGGCTATGAAAGCATTGCCGTCGGGCTGATGCATAGTTATCGAAACCCTGCTCACGAGCGCCAGGTAAAAAAAGCCATTGAAGAAAACTTGCGTGGGGTTTCAGTTTCGATATCAAGTGATGTATCGCCACAGATTCGGGAGTACGAGCGTTTCAATACCGTCTGTGCCAATGCCTATGTAAAACCCCTGATGTCCTCCTATCTGGAGCGGCTGGAGGAGCGCCTAAAGGCGTGTGGCATCACATGCCCTGTGTACCTCATGCACTCGGGTGGGGGGTTGATTTCCCTTGATACAGCTGCCGAATTTCCGGTCAGACTCCTTGAGTCTGGACCTGCGGGAGGGACCATTTATGCCTCCTATATTGCTGAAAAACACGACCTGAAACGCGTTGTTTCCTTTGATATGGGCGGCACAACAGCCAAGGTTTGCTTGATTAATGGCATGAAGCCCAAGACCTCGCGAACCTTTGAGGTGGCGAGATCGTATCGCTTCAAGAAAGGCAGCGGTATGCCCATCTCCATTCCCGTCATTGAAATGGTGGAGATCGGCGCCGGTGGTGGGTCAATCGCTTCTGTGGATGACCTTAAACAGATTCGTGTTGGGCCTGAAAGTGCCGGATCCGAACCCGGACCAGCCTGCTACGGCCTTGGCGGAGAGCATCCTACCGTCACCGATGCCGATCTCTTGCTGGGCAAACTTGATCCCCAGGGATTTGCCGGTGGCAGCATGAACCTTGATATCGAAGCTGCCCATGCCGCCATTGAAAGGAAGATCAGTTCCCAGCTGGGCGGTGCTGCGGCAGACGCGGCCTACGCAATCAGCGAAGTGGTGAATGAGAACATGGCCAATGCCGCTCGCATGCATGCGGTGGAAAGCGGCTGTGAACTGGATACTTACACCATGATCGCATTTGGTGGCGCCGCACCAGCACATGCCGCCCGTCTCTGCCAAAAGCTTGGCGTCGACAGCCTGCTGATTCCCCCCGGTGCAGGCGTCGGATCGGCCATCGGCTTCCTCAAGGCACCGTTCAGCTACGAATCCCTACGCAGCAGCGTCATGCGGCTCGCAAGCTTTGATCGTGAAAAGGCCAACGCGCTGATCAAGGACATGCGGCAAGAAGTGGAATCGTTCGTCGGCGATGCCGGAGGAGACAAGGCGTATGTCTATGAACTGAAAGCCTATATGCGCTACGCGGGTCAGGGCTGGGAAATTCCCATTGAGGTGGACGAGCTAAGTCTACCCGAGGGCTGTGAGGCTCGGCTCAAGCAGGATTTCATCGCAGCCTATACCCGACTATTCAGCCATGCCGTCGATGGCCTGGATGCAGAAGTAGTCAGCTGGTCACTTAATGTACGTTCTCACCTGCCACCGGCGACACAGCCTTCTGCATCTGATGCCGTGACCATGCGACAGGATCCGACTCCCCATACGACCCGGCAGATTGTCGATGCATCGCGAAACCGACCGCTCTCCTATCTGGTGTATGAGCGAGATGACCTGCCGTTGGGTGCCCAGTGCGAAGGCCCTTTGGTGGTCGTGGAGACCGAAACAACAACGATCGTGCCACCGGGTTACCGGATGCAGGTAGAGGGGGATGGCTGTTTGTTCATCGAAAAAAACAGGGTGGAGAAAAACTGATGAGTGTCGAATTGGACGTTTCCAAGCAAATCATGTGGAACCGCCTGATCTCGGTGGTGGAAGAGCAAGCTGTCACTTTGATTAAGACCGCTTTCTGCACCAGCGTTCGCGAGGCTGGCGATCTCTCGGCGGGGGTTTATGACAAACGCGGACGGTTGATGGCGCAAGCGGTGACGGGTACCCCTGGGCACGTCAATACCATGGCCGAGTCGGTGTTTCATTTCATTGACCATTTCGGCTATCACGACATGAAACCGGGCGATGTCTTCGTCACCAATGACCCCTGGAAAGCGACGGGGCACCTGCATGACATCACGGTGATTACCCCGGTGTTTAATCGGGATGAATTAGTGGGATTCTTCGGCTCCACTGCCCATGTGGTGGATATTGGAGGGAGGGGGTTCGGCCCTGATGGGCGCTCGCTCTACGAGGAAGGGCTACTGATCCCCCTAACCAAGCTCTTTTATGAGGGCATGGTCAATAAGGACTTAATCAATATCCTCGCCAATAACGTGCGTGAGAAGGATCAGGTGGTGGGAGACTTCTACTCCCTGGCCGCCTGCAACGACACTGGTAGAAAGCGTCTACTTGAGATGATGGCTGAGTTTGAGCTGGACGATATTGAAGGCATTGCCGACTTCATTTTCCACCACAGCGAAGCGACGACGATTGAGAAAATCAACCAGCTACCCAAGGGTACCTATGACTACAGCATGGCAACCGATGGGTATGACGAACCGCTCACGCTAAACGTCGCGCTGACTATTGATGATAGCGAGATTCTGATGGACTTTGCCGGCTCTTCACCGCAGAGCTCGTTCGGTATCAATGTCCCGCTGGTCTACAGCAAGGCCTATGGCTGCTATGGGCTGAAATGCGCCATCGCCCCACAGGTACCTAATAACTGGGCATCACTGAAGCCCTTCAAGGCAGCGGCGCCAGACAACTGCATTCTTAACGCCAAGCGCCCGGCACCGGTGGCGGTTCGACACGCCATCGGGCACTTGGTGCCTGATCTGGTGCTGGGGGCTCTCAAAAAAGCTGTACCCGATGTGGCTCCTGCCGAGGGCGCCAGTGCGTTGTGGAACTTGCATGTCAGTCTGCACAAACAGGGGTTACACGAGGCGGAAACATCGGAGGTGCTGCTGTTCAACAGTGGTGGTACCGGTGCGCGCCCTGGCTCGGATGGGCTTAACGCGACAGCATTCCCCAGCGGCGTTCACACCATGCCGGTGGAGGTTACCGAGAGCGTAGGCCCCATCATCATTTGGCGTAAAGAGCTGAGACCAGATTCCGGAGGCGCTGGCAAACACCGGGGCGGCCTGGGACAGGTCATCGAATTCGGTGCTAAGGAGGGCTATGCCTTCAGTTTCAACGCCATGTTCGAACGGGTGAGGCACCCAGCCATGGGGCATGCCGGCGGGCTCCCTGGGGCGTGCGGCAATGTGTACTTGAAGTCTGGAAAACCACTCAAATCAAAAGGGCTGCAGTTTATAGCACCCGGCGAGATTGTCGTCCTCGAATTACCCGGTGGGGGAGGATACGGCAGTTTTACCGAACGCAGCAAGGATGCGGTACGCGCGGATATCGAGGATGGATACGTCACTCAGCAGGCTGCGGATGAACTTTATCTGAAGCCTTCCTGATCACAACCCCAAGTTGGAGAATTGACGATGAATTACAAGAACACCTACCTGGTACCTGTCATTGCAGCGGTGGGAATGATCTACATTCCCTCGCTACAGGCCAATACTAGCTGGATGATGGCGACTGGTTACCCTGACAACAGCTTCTTCACACAAAATTTGCGTGAATTTGTCGAGGAAGTAGAAGAAAAGAGCGACGGACGTATCACGATTGATATGCGCAGCAACGGCACCCTGGTGAGCCATGACGAGATCAAGCGCTCCGTGCAGCGCGGCGTTGTCCAGCTCGGTGAGATCCGTCTGGGGGCGTACAGTAACGAACACCCGGTGTTTCGTATCGATAGCCTGCCCGGTCTGGCCACTACCTATGAAGAGGGCTATCGACTAAATGAGCTTCTGCAGCCTTACTATGAAGAGGTGATGGCCGAACAGGGTATCTTGCCGCTGGCCTATGTCTCCTGGCCAGGCCAAGGCTTCTTTGCCGATAAGCCAATCGAGTCGACGGACGATACCGACGGCATGTCCATACGGATTTACTCTCAACCGACCCAGCAAATGGCACAAGAGCTGGGCTTCAATGCCACGATTCTGCCGTTCTCAGAGGTGCCCCAGGCGTTCTCGACCAATATGATCGACTCCTTGTTCACTAGTGCCCAGACCGGGATCGATGTCCAAGTATGGGACTACGCAGATTACTTCACTTATACCGGCACAATGCACAACATCAACGCCCTTATCATCAATCCTTCTGCATTCGACACACTAGATGACGAGCTGCAGCAAGTGGTGCGTGACGCTGCCCGTAACGCCCATGAGCGCGGCTGGGAAATGAGCCAAGCACGCTCTACCGAAAACCAGGGCGTACTTGAAGAGCATGGTGTCACGGTAACTCAGGCCACGGATGAGCTGCAGGCCGCGATCAATGACGTTGGTGAAACGATACTTGCCAAGTGGCGAGAGGATGCCAGCGACGAAGCTAATCAGATCGTTGATGCCTACGTCGAGTGGCGCGATAGCGCTGAATAAGGGGAACGCATTATGAGAATGTTCCTTGAGGGCTTATACCGATTATCAGGCGGCTTGGCGGCTTTCTTTCTCGCCGCCATCGGCCTATCGGTTGTCGCTCAAGTAGTCGGCAGGCAGTTGGGGTACACCGTGGATGCAACCGGGTTCGCCGGTTTCTGCCTGGCGGCCTCGACTTTCCTGGGGCTCGGCTACTCGATGCGGCACGGTGCCCATGTTCGTGTCACGCTGGTGATCGATTCTCTGCCACCGAAGCTGAAGCGCCTATTTGAAGCATGGGTGTGTCTGTGTTCCTTCGTCATTCTTTTCTGGCTCACCTGGAAGGCCGTCATATTCACCTGGCAGGGATATGTCTTCGGTGAGGTGAGTCCCGGATTGATGGCCATTCCCCTGTGGGTACCCCAGACGGGCATGGTGATTGGGCTTGCGGTTATGACACTCGCCGTACTCGATGACCTAATCGGTGTGCTGATGAAACGCGATGTTTCTTACCTTTCCGCTCACACATCGTAATGCATGCTTTTAGGTTGAGGTGACCATGGATTCTACACTGCTAGCACTAGGCTTTGTTCTGGTGGCGCTCATCAGCTTACTGGCGTCGGGCATATGGGTCGCCGTGAGCTTATTGGGTATTGGTATTGGGGCGTTAGCAATGTTTACCCCCGTACCTCTGGGAGATCTAGTCATCGGCAAGGTATGGGAGTCTAGCGGAGCCTGGCCGATGACAGCACTGCCGCTATTCATCTGGATGGGTGAGATACTATTTCGCACCAAGCTCTCCCGACAGATGTTCAAGGGGCTTGCCCCCTGGGTAGGGTGGCTGCCCGGTAGGCTCTTGCATGTCAATGTGTTGGGCTGTGGCATCATGGCGGCGGTAGCAGGCTCTTCGGCGGTTACCGCTGCCACCGTAGGCCGCATGAGCATGGCAGAGTTGAAAGAACGCAAGTACAACGATCGCCTAATGATCGGCACCCTGGCCGGTTCGGCGACATTGGGATTGCTGATCCCTCCGTCCATTGTACTAATCGTCTATGGGGTAGTGGCCCAGCAGTCCGTGGCTAGGCTATTCATGGCGGGGATACTGCCGGGGTTGATGCTGGTTTTGCTATTCATGGCATATATCGCCATCTGGGCACTATTCAACCCGGATAAAATGCCGCCACGTGAGCCACAAATGAGCCTGGTACAGCGGCTAAGCGCATCCCTTAGGCTTTTGCCTATCATGCTCCTGATCGTTGCTGTTATTGGTTCCATTTACGCAGGTATTGCCACACCGACGGAGTCGGCTACCTTTGGCGTGATCGGCGCGCTAATGATCGCCTATTTTACGGGTTCACTCAGTAAACAGACCTTTGTGGAAAGCTTGCTTGGGGCAACACGGATTGCCTGTATGATCGCCTTCATTGTGGCCGCCGCCGCAGTGCTTTCATCGGCGTTTTCCTTTATAGGGATTCCTCTCTACCTGGCTCAGATGGTGAATGCTCTGGAGCTTTCTCCTTACATGTTGATATTCGTGTTGACGATATTCTTCATTGTGCTGGGTTGTTTTCTGGAGGGTATCTCGATACTGGTGATAAGTAGCGCCGTGGTCTTGCCGATGCTGCAGTCGGCTGGCATTGACCTGCTATGGTTTGGGATCTATGCGGTGGTGATAATCGAAATGGCACAGATCACGCCACCCGTGGGATTCAATCTTTTTGTATTGCAGTCCATTACGGGAAGGAATATCTGGCAGGTCACGCTTGCCGCGCTGCCGTTCTTTCTTATCCTCTGCTTAGCCGCGTTAATATTGGTCATATTCCCAGGCATTGTTACTTGGCTGCCGAGTGTAATGTAGTTTTGCTACGCCGTTATTAACGTAAATTTACTTTAGCCCACTGTGTGAAGTGCTTCATCAGTGGGCTCTCGTCTTTATTGAGCTGTCGCATGAGGTAGAATTTTGGTATTTTGTGATCGGGAAGTTCGTCGAGAAGATCAATACCCAGAGGGGCTATCAACGCCCCTGTTGCAATCGCTTCAACAGCCTCAGGCTTAGAGACTAGGCCCACTCCCATGCTGGAAAGTGTCGCTTTGAGAATGGCTTCGTTGTCATGTAGATAAAGAAACTCTTCGCTCATCATGTCCTGCTTGGTTCCCAATATACCGAAAATATCGATCCAGAGAGAATTGTGAACCCAAGGAGAAATCAGACGATGCGCCATCAAATCTTGGCTACTTTTTAATGGCCGCTTCTCAAGTAGCTCAGGTGTTGCTGTGATGACCTTAAAGTCGTTCATCAAAGGTTCGGCCTGAAAGCCGCTCCATTGTCCATAGCCCCACTGTATGGCGATATCGATGTCCTTGGTGTTGAAGTTGGTGTTCTCGGCGCCAATGGATATGCGCAAATCGATATGGGGGTGTTGTTCGGTGAACTCGTGAAGCCGGGGAATCAATATATTGTTGGCGTAATAGGGCGATACATGCAGATAGAGTTTGCTGCTATTTGTATCTAGAGCATTCATCCCTTCCTCTAAAATGTCGAGGCTGTGCGTAATATAGCCAAGCAGTTCCAGGGCCTTGGTGGTTGGTTCCAGGCGGTTGCCATTGAGGATAAATAGCTCGCAGCCAAGCAGTTCTTCCAGCGTTTTTATCTGATACCTGACCGCTTGGGGTGTTAAAAATACTTCGTCAGCGGCGTCTTTCACCGACCTTCTTTTCATAATGGTTTCAAATGCGCGTAGCGCATTGGTGGAGGGCATTCGCTTTCTCATCCCTATCCTCGCATTAATTATCATTTGCTGACTTTGAGCGTACTAGAGCAAGGCGTTGGGTATTATTGTTGGTAGGTTTAACACTACAGACATTCGTCTCTTATGCAAGCTCTACCGCAATGTGGTTTCAAGGGTCGCTTTAGGCTTTTGAAAAGTCGGCGAGCGAAGGTCAGACAAGGCAAAAATCGGCGAAAAGACGGAGTTTACATCGTGTAAATGAGTACTTTGATCGGACTCGCGCATGAGCCGATTTTTAACGCCTTATGGTCGAGCGCAGTCAGTTTTCAAACAGAGCTAGTAAGGGATGCTAAACGATTAGCGGCACTATCATTCAGGGCTGCGATGGTACCTTAAGCCACGCGAGTTCACTCGCAACTATCAGCTTCCAGGGAGAGAATTAGAAATGCAATTAAACGTAGTAATGTGCTCTACAAAACGCCGTACTTTAGCAAGCTCTCCTAAATGTTCGGGATAGACAAGATAGTAAGCACTTTCGCTAAGTAATCTATATGGCCAAGCCAGCTTTAGTCGGCCATCGTCTAGCTCTTCATCTACGGTAAAGTGAGGAACTAACGCAACACCTCCCCCTGCCATTGCTGTTCGCACAAGCATAGGAAAGGTCTCGAAGCGAGTCCCATGATAGCTGCGGTCAGTGATAATCTCTTGGTTTGCAAACCAATGGTGCCAGGCATCAGGGCGGGTCGAAAGGTGGAGTAGAGGTAATCGAGTTAAATCGTCAACCTTGTAAATGGGGTGTTGAGCCAGTAATTCTGGAGAAGCAACCGCAACCATGTCCTCATCAATAAGCTTATGACAAGCAAGGCTTGGCCAGCTGCCATGCCCATAAAACAGTGCAATATCGATATCTTGCTGCTCAAGATCGAAATCTTTAACCCGATCATGAAATTCCAAGCTAATACCTGGATTAGCGGCCAGAAAGGCTGGCAACTTATTGGCCAACCAACGGCTACCGAAGCTAGGTAATGTCGCGACTTTAAGAACCTCGCTATTACCGCTGTAGGTCATTATCGCTTGCGTCGACATTTCAATTTGAGTGAGTACTTTACGAACGTCACTTAAATAAATGGCACCTTCTGGGGTTAGCAGCAGGCTACGTCGAACGCGTCGAAATAGCTTGTGTTGCAAGGTGGTTTCGAGGTGCGCGACTTGTTTGCTGACAGCACTCTGCGTGAGGTTTAGCTCGTCTGCTGCACGAGTAAAGCTCATATGACGTGCTGCCGCTTCGAAGCACTGCATAGCCACAGTAGAAGGAAGGTTGCGTGATGCCAAGCCAGGCACTCCTCATAGCCTGAAAGTCCCTAGGAAAGCTAGGTTTTTTATAGTGGTTCATGCAGCGAGTGACGCTGCTTACTGATACTTGTCAGGTCGGCGCGATTGAAGCCACTCCACAGCCGTCATGTCCAATAACCCCAGGTCGCTCGTTAACAGTTTGGAACCCACCGTGGCAGGCCCAAACTACGAACATTACCAGATGCTCACAAAAGAGTGAATCGCGTTAAGTTTATTAAGAAAGTGCATTCTATATCCCCGTAGTGCTGTTTGTTGCGCAGTAAACCCAAGAATGACTGAGGTTATGTATTCCAATTTGGCATGCATTGAGCGTTTTTTTTCGTTTGTGAACTGTTGCGTGAATTTGCTTTGATACTGTCATTCATACGAAATGACAGGAGACGTCACGGCAATGGATCTTCCTCATGTAAGTGCCGCGCTGGGTGTCATACACCCGATTTGTATTGCTCGTGGGCGTAATGCTGAAGTTTGGGATGAAGCCGACCAGCGTTATATCGATTTTATCGGTGGCATTGGTGTGCTGAACCTTGGCCATAGCCATCCAGCGGTTGTCGAAGCCGTTAAAGCCCAAGTCGAGACCTTAATGCACTCTGCGTTTAATGCCCTGCCGCATCGTGGCTATTTAGCGGTGGTAGAGGCGCTGAATCAATTCGTGCCGGTGTCGTATCCGTTGTCGTGCATGCTGACGAATAGTGGCGCGGAGGCTACCGAAAATGCGCTTAAAGTTGCCCGCGGCGTAACGGGGCGGCAAGCGGTTATTGCTTTTGACGATGCTTTCCATGGCCGGACGCTGGCAGCGTTAAACCTAAACGGCAAAGTTAAACCTTACAAATCGGGATTAGGAGCCTTGCCGGGGCCGGTTTATCACCTGCCTTTTCCTAGCCGGGATAGCGGTGTGACGGCTGAGCAGGCGCTTGATGCGCTGGAGAGGCTGTTTGAAGTTGAAATACCCGCCGATGAAGTAGCCAGCATTATCGTTGAGCCTATTCAGGGCGAAGGTGGCTTTCGTTTACTCTGCCCGCAGTTTGCCAAAGCGCTGCGAGTAGTTTGCGATAAACACAATATTTTATTGATTTGTGACGAAATTCAGTCTGGCTTTGGGCGAACTGGCCAGCGATTTGGCTTTACCCATTTGGGCATCGAACCGGATCTTTTACTCATGGGGAAGAGCATGGCTGCAGGCCTGCCGCTGGCCGCATTAGTAGGCCGGGGCGAATTAATGGATGCGTTGCCCAAAGGTGCCTTGGGTGGCACTTACTCGGGTAATGCGGTGGCATGCGCGGCTGCTCTGGCAGTGATGGATGTCATGCAGGAAGAATCGCTAACCGTATGGTCAAATGCGCAAGAAGCGGCGATTGTTAGTGCTTACCAGCGTTGGAAAGCAAGCGAGTGTTTCCCCATGCTGGGGGCTATGACAGGCATTGGCGCTATGCGCGGCATCGTCTTTGAAGATACTGAGAACGCGACGGGTGCGGAGCACTTGGCCAACCTGCTGGTAGCAGGCCGTGATGCTGGAGTTTTATTAATGCCCAGTGGTCGTAAACGTAATGTTTTGCGTTTATTACCGCCGTTGACCACCGAACCAGACATCATGGCAGAAGGGCTAGGGCTCATAGAGCAGGCGCTGGAGACGCTCAAGGCATGATCGCAATGGTCGGCGAGGTGGCAGTGCGCAGTGGGTATGTGGCGTTTCTAGACGCCTTGCGCGCCCACGGCTTTGAAGGCGAAATCGCTCCCGATTACGCCAACCGTACGGTGCTGGCGACGGATAACTCGATTTATCAGCGCCTGCCCCAGGCGGCGGTCTACCCCA
>NZ_JAINWD010000061.1:0-20769 GCF_021021315.1 Halomonas sp. IOP_14
CGGCAGCGGATGCGTACTTTACGGATTCGCTTACGGGTTGGCAAGCGGTTTTTTAACGAGATTTATATAAAGGTGCAGGTAAAGCTCACTGGATGCCACGGATTGAATCTGGCACCAGCGAATCCGACCCAAGATCGGCTATGGTATGCGCCCCGGTGAGCGTCATTGCAACACGCATCTCCTTTTCAAATAGCTCAAGCAGATGGGAAACGCCGGACTCTCCAGCCGTGGCAAGTGCATAAATGAAGGCACGCCCTATTAATGCAGTATCCGCACCCAAGGCAATCATCCGCACAACATCGAGGCCATTACGCACGCCTGAGTCAGCCAGAATGGCCAAGTCTCCTTTGACCGCATCAGCGATAGCAGGCAAAGCACGTGCAGTAGAGGGAACCCCATCGAGCTGACGACCACCATGATTGGAAACAACGATACCATCGGCACCGAAGCGAACCGCATCACGGGCATCTTCGGGGTCAAGAATCCCCTTGATGATCATTGGGCCATCCCAGAGCTCACGAATCCACTCTAGATCCTTCCATGAAATAGCCGGATCAAAGTTGTCACCCAGCCAAGCAATATAGTCCTCAAGCTCCGTTGGCTTGCCGCGATAATCAGATACGTTACCCAGGTCATGGGGGCGACCATTAATACCGACATCCCAGGCCCAGAAAGGGTGCATTGCGGCCTGAGCCATTCGCCGCATCGATCCATACTTACCACTCATACCTGAGTGAGCATCACGATAGCGCGCACCCGGCACCGGCATATCAACCGTAAAGATCAGCGTCTTGACGCCAGCAGCTTTGGCTCGCTCCAGAACATGCTTCATAAAACCCCGGTCTTTCAGTACATAAAGCTGAAACCAGATGGGCCGATCGACTTCTGCAGCCACTTCGGCAATGGGACACACCGATACCGTCGAGAGTGTAAACGGTATACCTTTATTAGCAGCCGCCCGCGCCGCTTGAACTTCGCCACGCCTAGCGTACATACCTGTCAACCCCACAGGCGCCAGAGCAATAGGCATAGCAAGCTTTTCACCGAACAGCTCAGTCTCTAATGATAACGAAGACATATCCTTAAGCACGCGCTGACGCAGCGCTACACCAGCCAGATCCTCGACATTGCGCCGCAGCGTATGCTCAGCGTAGGAACCACCATCGGCATAATGGAAAAGAAAAGGGGGAATACGACGCTTGGCCGCTTGGCGATAGTCAGTGGAAGCTGAAATGATCATGGATAGTCCTGTGCAATAGCCCTATACAATGGATGCGCTACACACCGGCACCCCAAAGTGGAAAATTGGTTTTACCAATTGACAAAAAAACTAGCACCAACAGTAGTGAGCCGCCCTGAGCGTGTCAAACAGTGATATCACCCCTTAAGGCCCAAACCCCTTAAACTTTAGTTTAAAATCTCTATTAATGCGTTTTATTAGCGTTAAAACCTACTTCATAGGCGCTTGAGATCATACTTCAAAGATCTTAATATTGGTCTTACCAATTGCGGACGCTAATCGACATGAGCTATTCACTATGAGCTACCCCCCGCTCCGCCAGCAGCGCTTGGCCGATGTAATTACTGAACGCCTTGAAGCTATGATGCTGGAAGGCAGCCTGAAACCAGGTCAGCGCTTACCCCCCGAACGTGAATTAGCCGAACGATTTGGCGTTTCGCGCCCCTCTTTACGGGAAGCTATCCAGAAACTGGCCGCTCGTGGCTTACTTACCAGCCGCCAAGGCGGCGGCACTTTTGTTAACGACGACCTCAGCAATGGTTATACCGATCCCCTACTGGAGATGCTCTCCCGACATGGCGAGTTTAACCTAGACTTACTTGAATTCCGCGACGCCATGGAAGGCATATCCGCCTACTACGCTGCGCTGCGTTCAACACCCGCCGATAAAGCCGTACTTATTCAACGTTTTGAAGAACTCGACGGCGGTTTTGCCGGTGCCGATCCTATCCAAGAAGCGAAGCTAGATGCGGCATTTCACCTGGCAATTGCCGAAGCTGCTCACAATGTTCTACTGCTGCATACCATTCGCGGCATTTTTCACCTGCTGGAAAAGAGCATTGTAAATAACCTGGCCCATTTATTTGCCAAGGAAGGTTCACGCAGCCAGTTAATGCAACAACACCGCGCCCTACTCAATGCCATTTTGGAGGGACGCGCTGAGGATGCCCGTGCTCGCGCCCATGAGCACTTAGTGTTTGTTGAAGAAGGGTTACTGGAGATGGCGCGTGCAGAAACGCGCGCTCAGCGCGCCCTTCGTCGCGCTCAAGGCAGTAGCAAGACATCAGCATGAACAGTGCTGGCATCAATAACCAGGCGCCCCCACCTTTGCCACCACGCTGGCGGCGTCTGTGGCTGCTGGTTATTTCACTCGGCTTGCTGTTGTGCATGTGGCAGGCCGCCCAACTGGCGCGTGAACAAGCACTTTCCAACTTACAGGACGATGCAGAGAATGAGTTGCGGCTGTCTGCCGCCAACTTAAACGGCTATTTACTGCGCTACGACTACCTTCCGCAAATGCTTGCCACTCGGGAGGGCGTTCAGCGCTTTTTGGCCTCTCCCGATAGCCAAGACCCGATGCCACTCAATATGCTGCTGGATCGCTTCCGCTTTACTGCGGGAGTTTCAGACGTCTATTTACTCAATCGCGATGGCGACACGATCGCCGCCAGTAATTGGCACCGCCCTAACACCTTTATTGGCCAGAACTATGCTTTCCGCTCCTACTACACCGATGCCATTGCCGGAGGCCAGGGACGTTTTTTTGGTTTGGGCATCAAATCCCTTGAAAGGGGTTACTACTTTTCATCGCCCGTATGGCTAGACGACACCTCGCCAGACGCACAGCCAGACGGCGTGCTAGTGGTTAAAGTGCTGTTAGATGACGTTGAAGATAGCTGGGCAGAGCAGGATGCCGAACTCTTTGTTACTGATAGTGACGACATCATTTTCATGGCCAGCCACCCCGAGCTGCGCATGAATGCGCTCTACCCACTCACCGATGAGCAGCGCCAAGCCCTAAGAGAAACGCGTCGCTATGCCATGGAGCCGTTGTCACCCTCGGGTATTGAAGTCGATGCGCCTTACCGGCAGGGAAGCCAGCTGGTCAGTTTCTCCCAAGGCCCATTGAGCAGCAGCGACTATCTTAGTCTGACCCGACATATTCCTGAGTTTGGCTGGCAAATGCATATTTTAAAGCCGCTAACACCGGTGATTAGCGCTCAGTGGATAGCTGCCCTGATGGCAGGCGGCCTCTACGGCGTGGTTACTCTTGGCGCTGGCATTGGCTGGCAGCGCTTGAGGCTACGCCGTGAGCGTGAAGCGTTTGCCGAACGGGAGCGCAACACCTTGGCACGCGTGCGTGACGAACTAGAAGTTAGCGTAGAACGCCGCACCCGCGATCTGGTAGCCAGCAACCAACGTCTTTCGGATGAAATTGAAGAGCGCCGCCGCGCTGAAGCCAACTTACGCCAAACCCAGGATGAGCTTATTCAAGCCGCCAAACTCGCTGTTTTGGGGCAGCTCGCCGCGGGCATCAACCATGAGCTTAATCAACCCCTGGCGGCTATTCGTGCTTACGCAGAAAACGCCCGTCGCTTTATGACATTAGCTCGCCACGAAAAAGCGGATGCTAACCTAGAACAAATTGTTGAACTGACCGAACGTATGGCGGACATCAGCGCGCAGTTGCGCCAGTTTTCGCGTAAGAGCAGCGAGCGCCAGGAAACTATTTCGGTACAAGCCTGCATCGACTACGCTCTACGCCTGTTTCAAAGCCGCCTGCGTGAAGGCAATATCACTATTGTTCAGGATTGGCCTGCTGAAACTTTATGGGTTAAAGGTGACCTGGTGCGCCTGGAACAGGTGCTGGTTAATTTAATCGGCAATGCGCTGCAGGCCATGAAAGGCGTACCTGCGCCACAACTTACTCTCGGCGCCCATATCCACCAGCAGCAGGTCATTATTAGCGTTAGCGATAATGGCCCAGGCATTCCCGAGGAGCACTTAGGACATATTTTTGAACCCTTTTTTACCACCAAGGCGCCGGGGAGTGGCTTAGGCTTGGGCCTCTCGATCTCGTCACGGATCATGGACGATTTAGGCGGCAAGCTGCAGGCAACTAATCAACCCGAAGGTGGCGCTCGCTTCACCATTACCCTGCCCCACTCACCGTTAGCCCACACCCAGGAGAACTCCTCTTATGCATGAGCCGTCGACGCTGCCGGTCATGGTGATCGACGACGAACCGCATCTGCGGATCACCGCCAGCCAAACCCTAGAACTTGCGGGCTATACGCCCTACTGCTTTGAGTCAGCAGAACAAGCCCTGGCGGCACTAACGCCAAACTTTCCGGGTGTTATTGTCAGTGATATCCGCATGCCGGGAATGGATGGCATGGCGCTACTCCATGAGCTACACAGCCGAGACGCCACTCTGCCGATTATTTTAATTACTGGGCACGGCGATATTTCTACGGCCGTAGAAGCCATGCGCGCAGGGGCCTGGGATTTTCTCGAGAAGCCCTTTGCCGGTGATCAACTGCTAGATGTGGTGCGTCGGGGCATAGAGAAGCGCCAGCTCAGCTTGGAAAACCACCGCCTTAAAGCCGAACTGGAAGTGCAGCAAGCCGCGCTTGGGCCACGCTTAGTTGGTCGCACAGCGGTCATTTCGCGGCTGGCCGCAATGATTCAGCGCATTAGCCAAGTAGAGGCCGATGTACTGCTATTTGGGGAGACCGGCACCGGCAAAGACCTCGTGGCCCGTGCGATTCACGAGCGCAGCGCCCGACGTAATAGCCCCTTTATGGCAATCAACTGTGGTGCAGTGCCCGAAAACACCATTGAGTCCGAGCTGTTCGGCCATGAAAAAGGCGCCTTCACGGGTGCCGTTGAGCGGCGGATCGGCAAGTTTGAACACGCTAACGGCGGCACGGTGTTTTTGGATGAGATCGAATCGATGCCCATGGCGCTGCAAGTCAAACTGCTGCGGGTACTGCAAGAGCGCAGCGTAGAACGACTGGGCGCCAATGAAACGGTTCCACTCGATATTAGGGTAATAGCAGCCACCAAGGTGGATCTCAAAGCCGCCTCCGAAGAGGGGAGTTTTCGCGAAGACCTTTACTACCGGCTAAACGTGGTCACCCTGCCGCTGCCTGCGCTGCGCGAGCGGCGTGAGGATATCCCCTTGCTGTTTCAGCACTTTGCCGTGGTCGCTGCCAACCGCAGCGGCCTGGAGGCACCGACCCTCGATAGCCCCGCCATTGCCGCCCTACTGGCCCATGATTGGCCCGGCAACGTGCGCGAGCTGCGCAACCTTGCCGAGCGCTACGTGCTACTGGGCGCCGCCTTTGACTATCGTCTGGATGCACTGCTGGAAGGGGTCAATGCCGACACCGAAGAGCCTACTTTACCGCGCCAGGTAGAGCTGTTTGAAAAGAGCCTGATCAGCCAATCATTGGCGCGTTACCATGGACGGGTAACCGACGTATGTCGCCACTTGGGCATTCCGCGCAAAACCTTTTACGACAAACTTAAAAAACACGGCCTCAATGCCGACGACTATCGCCACAGCAGCGAGCCGTGATGCAGTAAATCACCCAATACCGACCAAGGCGGCGCCCAAGGTATCAGCGTTAATGTGGCAATCAACATTAGTAGGTTGGACATGGGCCGCCGACTGTCGCCTAGCTTGAGCGCCGTACCAAACGAGCGCTTAAGCCTCGCGCCTTCAAGGTCAACGCTGTATATCTCATCCAAACTCAAGTGGATCAAAAACCCTACTAAGGTGGCCGCACCGTGAGACCACGCTAGCCACGCTGGTTGGCTGAGCAAATTAAAACTTAACGCGGCGGTGAGCAGGCTGCATAGCCCGCCCGCTAGCAGTGAATGCCAAATACCGCGGTGCACGGTAAAACGCGAGAACAGCACCCCCGCCAAATAGCGCACACAGAAGTAGATTCCGCCACAGGCAATCAACAACGCGCCCGGCGTGAGCCATGGCTGTAACAACAAGGCGCCTAATACCAAGGCGGGCACCGAAAGCAGATTGAATATCAAACGGATAGAGTGGGAACGGTCAGCATCAATGTCGGGCAAAATGCCGCCAAAGGTGACTAATGCAATCATCACCAGCGCTTGGGAGGGTGGCCACCACTGGCCTTTCCAACCTACGTAAGCTATCAGCATGCCGCCCGCCGCTGCCACCGTAATATGCGTGCGAAAATTAGCCATGACGCGGCATCCCAAAGTCTGCAAAACAGAAAACTGTATAAATTAACAGACTTTTAGTGTTCGCGACATGACTAATTTAAGAAAAAAGGTTGGCTTAGCAATCGCTTAGGGAAAGCTTAGAAAAAGTCGCTAGCGGGTGACTTCGGCCAGAAAGCGGTCTTTCAATTTAACGTAGTTACCTGCGGTATAGGGAAAGAAAGCACGCTCTTTGTCTTTGAGTGGTCGCATCGCTTTGGCGGGGTTACCGGCATACACATAGCCACTCTCCAAATGCTTACCCGGCGTTACCACGGCGCCTGCGGCAATAATGACCTCGTCCTCAACGACCGCGCCATCCATTACAATCGCGCCCATCCCTACCAGGATCCGACTTCCCAAGGTGCAGCCATGCAGTATCGCTTTATGGCCGATGGTCACATCATCGCCAATGGTGAGCGGAAACCCCTCCGGACTAAAATCACTGGCGTGGGTAATATGTAGCACGCTGCCGTCCTGCACGCTGGTACGCGCACCGATACGAATACGGTGCATATCGCCACGGATAACCGTCATCGGCCAGACAGAGCAGTCGTCACCCATCACCACATCACCAATGACCACACTGGCCGGATCAATATAAACGCGCTCACCCAATTGGGGTTCCATACCTTGATAGGGCCTTAATGCACTACTCATAACTCGCTCCTAGGGTTGTTGGATAGCTTAGAGAATTCAGTTACCCCACTATAGCAACCCGGCCAGCAGAACAATAAAGGTCAGCGGAATCGACACCCAGCGAA
This sequence comes from Halomonas sp. IOP_14, assembly GCF_021021315.1. Taxonomy (NCBI): domain Bacteria; kingdom Pseudomonadati; phylum Pseudomonadota; class Gammaproteobacteria; order Oceanospirillales; family Halomonadaceae; genus Halomonas; species Halomonas sp. IOP_14. Next base: position 7,030 of record NZ_JAINWD010000061.1, read on the forward strand.
TGATATTGCGCCACACCAGATAGCCACTTTCACCAATGCCTAACGCGCTCACCACTCTATCGCGAGGCATTACCCAAGCCGCAAAAACGGCTATCAATAGGCCGCCCAAAGGCAGGAAAACATCCGGCGGTATACTGCTGACAAGCTCGAAGACATTGCGTCCAAATAGCGGCCGAAATTCCGCCAGGGTTGAAAAAGAGAAGGCCGATAACAGCCCGATCAACCAGACGCTGAGCGCCACAATGGCAGTCGAGATACTGCGACGCAGCCCCAAACCCTGTAACGTTGCGACCATCGGCTCCGCGAGGTTAATGGCCGATGTCCAGGTGGCCAGTAGCAGCAGCAAGAAGAACACGCTCAGCCATACAGAGCCCCAGGGCAGCTCAGAAAACGCAATGGGCAGGGTGACAAACATTAACCCTGGGCCATCAGTGGGATCCATGCCTTGAGCAAATACCACCGAGAAAATAGCGATCCCCGCCAGTAACGCCACGCTAATATCGAGTACGGCGACTGCCACAGCGGCTTTAGGCAGGCTTTGCTCTTCCGGCATATAAGCGCCATACGCCATCAAAGCACAGGCGCCCACCGCCAAAGTAAAGAACGCGTGCCCCATGGCGTGAACCACCACCGCGGGGGTTATCGCCTCGAAAGAGGGTAAAAACAGCCACGCCAAGGCGGGGGCAAAGCCATCAGTCGTCGCGGCATAGCCCGCTAATAGCAGCAACAACAGATACAGCAGCGGCATCAGCAGGTTATTCAGCCGCTCTAACCCCTTGGCAACACCCGCCGCCACGACCGTCATGGTCATAAACAGAAATAGCGAGTGGTTGAAGATCAGCAGCCCAGGGTTGGCCAAGAAGGCTTCAAAACCGGCGCCAATCTCTGCGGCACTCGCGCCATTGAAATGGCCGTTAACAGAGGCCACCAAAAACTCAATCGACCAGCCGGACACCACCGAGTAGAAAGATAAAATGCAGAACACGGTGAACGCCCCGAATAGCCCCAACCAGCGCCAGCGAGGCGAAGCCCCCGCCTCGGCCGCCAAGACACTCAACGCTTGCATTGGCCCGCGTCGCCCAGCACGGCCAATCAGAATCTCCGCCATCATGACCGGAATACCCAGCAGCAGCACAAACGCCACATAAATCAGTAAAAACGCCGCACCGCCGTTCTCTCCGGCCACGTAAGGGAAGCGCCAGATGTTGCCTAACCCCACCGCAGCACCTGTTACCGCCAAGATAAAGGCCCGCTTCGACCCCCAGCGCTCCAGCGTTTCGCTCATCACATGCTCCTGCCATTGGTGGCATTAAAAGGCGGCAAGACTAGCAGGCGCTTGCGTGCAGGCCAAACCCTGGCATTAAACATAGTTGTTGAGGCTAACATTGAAACACAGCACCACCGCCCGCACTGTGTCATTATTATTGCGCGTTTTGCGCTCACTAACGGTTTTTAAAACGATGCCAATCGAGGTGCCCATGTCCACCAATCCGCTGCTTGAAACGCACGCGCTGCCCCCCTTTGCTGAGATTCGCGCCGAGCACGTGGAGCCTGCCGTGGAGACGCTGCTAAGCGAAAGCCGAGAGGCCATTGATCGCCTCGCCGAGCAGGCAGCCGCTACCCCGCCTACCTGGGACACTTTTGCAGCGCCCCTTGAAGCGGTGAATGATCGGCTCACCAAGGCGTGGTCACCGGTTTCGCACCTCAATGGCACCATGAACTCGCCGGAAATGCGCGAAGCGTATCAGGCATGCCTTGGGAAGCTCTCCGACTTCGGCACCTGGGTAGGCCAGCACGAAGGGTTGTTTCGTGGCTGGCAAGCATTGAAAGATGGCCCGGCCTGGAAGCACCTGGATGCCGCACAGCGGCGCACCGTGGAGAACGCCCTACGCGATTTCCGCCTTGCCGGTGTTGATCTTCCTGCTGACCAGAAAGCCCGCTACGGCGAGATTCAGTCGCGGCTCTCACTGCTGTCAAATCAGTTCTCCAATAACGTGCTGGATGCTACCCAGGCATGGCACAAGGACATCGATAGCCAAGAGACGTTAGCGGGGGTGCCGGAAAGTGCTCTCGACACCTTAAAAGCCACCGCCGAGGCGAAAGGCGTTGCGGGCTACCGTATTACCCTGGATTTCCCCAGCTTCTTCCCGGTGGTTAGCTATGCCGATAACCGCGAGCTGCGCCGGGAGGTCTATACCGCTTTTGTTACCCGTGCGTCTGATGAAGGCCCAGATGCGGGCAAATTCGATAACGCGGCGATCATGGAAGAGATCCTGGCACTGCGCAATGAAATGGCCCAATTGCTCGGCTTTGCCACCTATGCCGATTACTCTCTCACCACCAAAATGGCGGAATCTCCCGAGCAGGTGCTCGATTTTCTCAACGACTTAGCCCGCCGTGCGTTGCCTCAGGCGAAGGAGGAGTTTGCAGAACTCAGTGCTTATGCCCGAGAAGAACTCGGCCTAGAGACGCTGGAACCGTGGGATGTTGCCTATGCCAGCGAAAAACTACGCGAAGCGCGCCACTCGATCTCCCAGGAGCAATTACGCCCCTATTTTCCAGCACCCCAGGTAATCGATGGCTTGTTTCAGGTGGTTGAACGCCTTTACGGCGTGCGCTTTGAAGAAGATACCCAAGCACCCCGCTATCATGATGACGTGCGCTATTTCCGCATCACCGAAAACGACCAACCCATTGCCGGTTTCTATCTGGATCTCTACGCCCGCGAAGGTAAGCGTGGCGGTGCCTGGATGGCCGATTGCCGGGTGCGTCGTCAAACCGAGCAGGGTCTGCAACTGCCCGTCGCCTTCCTGACCTGCAACTTTACTGCCCCGGTAAACGGCCGCCCGGCACTGCTCACCCACGACGAAGTCACCACGCTATTCCATGAGTTTGGCCATGGCCTCCACCATATGCTGACCCAGCAGCAGATCGCCGATATTTCCGGCATTAACGGCGTCGCTTGGGATGCCGTCGAGCTGCCCAGCCAGTTTATGGAAAACTACTGCTGGGAGCGTGAAGGCTTAGATCTACTCGCCAAACACGTGGATAGTGGTGAACCGCTGCCAGCAGAGCTGCTTGAGCGCCTGCAGGCAGCCAAGAATTTCCAGTCAGCCATGGGTATGATGCGCCAAATCGAGTTCTCGCTATTCGATCTACGTCTGCACCATGAATTAAGTGCTCCCAGCGCCAGCGACGTGCAAGCCTTGTTAGATGAGGTGCGTGAAGCAGTGTCGGTGCTGCCAAAAGTGCCGTTCAACCGCTTCCAAAATAGTTTTGGCCACGTGTTTGCCGGTGGCTATGCGGCTGGTTACTACAGCTACAAGTGGGCTGAAGTGCTCTCGGCGGACGCCTGGAGCGCCTTTGAAGAGACCGGTATTTTCGATCCTGAAACGGGCCAGCGCTTTCGTCGCGAAATCCTAGAGCAGGGTGGCGCCCGCGATGCAGCCGACCTGTTTGTCGCCTTTCGAGGCCGAGAGCCGAGCGTCGAACCGCTACTGCGCCATAGCGGCATTCGCGCTGCTTAAATCTGCAAAACCTATGCGCGCCCTCCACTTAGGGGGCGCGCTCTTGGAGTCTAATGATGTCTAGTGTGAAACGCTTTATCGCCGGTGTTACTTGCCCGCGCTGCGCGGCGATGGATCGGATCCGAGCCTGGGAGCAAAACGGTATTCGCTACCGAGAATGCGTCAGTTGCGATTTCTTCGAGCAACTTCCCATTGAAGAGGACGCGCTTACCGAAATGACCACTCGGGTCAACCAGGTACGTGAAGATCAGAAGCAGCAGGATGTGCAACCCGTACGTATTTTGGATCCAGGTAAACCCTCGCGTTAACCTCCACCCCGCCAAGGATGGCGTACTCATGCTTTCCTTACCGCCCCACAAGCCGATAGACTACAGGCAACATAATTTATGTGCGGTTATCCGCACACTAAATAGCCATCGTCGTGCGAACAATCGGACACTATGACAAAAAGTGCTTTCCACCAAAGTTGAATAAAAAATTCATAAGCATCTGATTTAAAAATCATAACCTTTAAATGGCACAACTATCGCTGTTATATACCTTGGATATCCTGCTTAACGCAGTATCGACTGGCCGCATTGATCGACGCTGCCAGTATATAACCCCAATAACAGCTAGGAATTTTCGCCATGCGCAAACATATGCCTAAAACGTTCACTCTTCTCGCCAGCAGCGCTCTGCTTGTAGCCGCTGCCAGCAGTGCCCAAGCGCAAGCAGACCGCTCCGATTGGCCCGATAACTTTACCGTGGGCACCGCTAGCCAAGGCGGCACTTACTTTGTCTACGGTTCAGGCTGGGCCAACTTTATCGCTGATGAGCTGGGTGTATCTGGCGGTGGTGAAGTCACCGGTGGCCCGACTCAAAACCTGGCACTGGTGCACACAGGCGATATGGCATTTGGCTTAACCACCATGGGCCCCGCTTCTGATGCCGTTAAAGGTGAAAGCCCGCTGGCGCCTGGAATGAAGATGGACAATGTATGCGCCATGTTCCCCATGTACGAAACGCCATTCTCCATTACCGCGCTTTCTGACAGCGGTATTGAGTCAATTTCCGACATTCCTGATGGCGCGCGCATCGGTTTTGGCCCGGCTGCCTCAACCTCTGACACCTACTTCCCAGCGATTCTAGAAACCCTAGGCGTTGACTTTGAGCGCCGCAACGGCGGCTGGTCAGACCTGGGCGGTCAGTTGCAGGATGGTCTGCTTGACGTTGTTGCCTTCGCTGCCGGCATTCCGATTCCCGCCGTTAGCCAGTTGGAAGTACAAACTGACGTCAACATCATTGAGTTTAATGAAGAAGAGCTGGCCACAGTGCTGGAAAACTTCCCCGTTGCTGAGTTTATGATCCCAGCTAGCACTTATGAAACACTCGAAGATGACGCGCGCGCCGTCTCCATGTGGAACTTCGCTATTGCAGGCTGTGATCTACCGGAAGACTTCGTTTATGAAGTCACCAAAGCCACCATGGAAAACAATGACCGCATGCAATCTGTACATCGCAGCGCGGCGACTACCATCCCAGAAAATATCAAGCACAACACCGTACTACCGTTCCACCCCGGCGCTGCACGCTGGTACGAAGAGAACGGCTATGAAATTGCTGATGACATGATCAACTAAGCAACGTTTACCGTTCTGGCTGCCCCGTTTCCGGCCCCGCTGGACGGGGCAGCTTTCGCTGCTGCTACCCCTTTGTCTGCTTTTGCTGTGAGGGTGAACTCTAATGAGTCACAAAACCGACCAAGAATCCAATGATCTCCAGGATGATGCCCATGCGGCATCAGTGATACCAGAGTCCATTGCCGACGGTGTCGATGAAGACGTTGTTGAACCCAATCGCCGTCTGTTTACAGGCTGGCAGTTCGTACTATTTGCGGCATTAGCGATCGCTTACTCAAGTTTCCATCTGATTTCACTCAACGTGTATCCGATGGAAACCTGGTCGTTTCGTATCGTGCATATTGCCGGTGCGCTTATTCTCGGTTACGGGCTCTTTTCCGGTGCTCGTTTTGCCGACGACGATCATCAGGCGTCAGGTGCCTGGATCAAATGGCTTAGCTACGCGTTACTAATTCCCGCCGCCTATACGCTGGCGCAAGTGTTTGTGATGTACCAGACGCTTAGCGGCGGTGCCATGCGCATCGATCCGAACATTGAGAACTGGCACTACGGCTATCCGCTAATGGCGACAACGGCGACGGCTATTGTGCTGTCATGGTTTTATCGTCAGGCACAGCACCGCTTCAATCCTGCCGATTTGGTACTGATGGTCTGCGCGCTGGCCAGCGCTGGCTATTTACTGGTGGCGTATAACACCAATATCCGTATGTCTACAGGCACCTCTTTTGCGCCAGCCGGTATTTCCTGGGCGGCCATCGCGGGCTCTCTGCTGATTCTGGAGCTTACCCGCCGTGTCGCAGGCCTAGCGTTGGTGGTGATCTCCGCGGTTTTCCTGACTTACGTATTCGCCGGCCCGTATTTGCCAGGCTTTTTAGGCTATCCGGGGCTGTCACTCCAGCGCTTCTTTAGTCAGGTGTATACCGACGCCGGTATTCTCGGCCCCACCACCGCAGTGTCGTCGACCTATATTATTCTGTTCATTATTTTTGCCGCTTTCCTGCAGGCCTCTAAAGTCGGCGACTACTTCGTTAACTTTGCTTTTGCCGCCGCTGGCCGTGCCCGTGGTGGCCCTGCCAAGGTAGCGATTTTTGCCTCTGGCTTGATGGGGATGATTAACGGCACGTCAGCGGGTAACGTGGTTTCCACCGGCTCATTGACTATTCCCTTGATGAAGAAAGTCGGCTACCCCGCGCGAAGCGCTGGCGCCATTGAAGCCGCGGCTTCAACCGGTGGGCAAATCATGCCGCCAATCATGGGTGCTGGCGCGTTCATCATGGCTGAAGTGACCGGTATTCCGTATACCGAAATTGCTCTGGCCGCCGTCATTCCGGCGATTCTGTATTTTGCCTCTATCTACTTTATGGTCGACTTTGAAGCCGCCCGAAAAGGCATGCGAGGCATGCGCAAAGATGAGATCCCTCTGTTCTCGAAGCTGGTCAAGCAGGTCTATCTGTTCGCGCCGATTATTATTCTGATAGTCGCCCTGTTTATGGGCTACTCGGTGATTCGCGCGGGCACCTTGGCAACCGCTTCAGCCGCTGTGGTGAGCTGGATTTCTCCCAACAAGATGGGCTTTCGCGCGATTCTAAAAGCACTGCAGATTGCGGGCACCATGTCGATTCAGATTATCGCCGTGTGCGCCTGTGCAGGCCTGATCGTTGGGGTCATCTCACTGACAGGTGTTGGCGCGCGCTTCTCCTCGCTGTTGCTAGGCCTCGCCGGTGTTAGCCAACTGCTAGCGCTTGTGTTTGCCATGCTGATCAGTATTTTACTCGGCATGGGTATGCCTACTACTGCTGCCTATGCGGTGGCCGCTTCCGTGGTCGCTCCCGGCTTGATCAATATCGGCATTGAGCCGCTGATTGCTCACTTCTTTGTGTTCTATTTTGCGGTCGTCTCCGCGATTACCCCCCCTGTTGCCTTGGCCTCCTATGCCGCGGCCGGTATCTCCGGCGACAACCCCATGGGCACCTCGGTGGCCTCGTTCAAGATTGGCTTGGCCGCGTTCATTGTGCCGTTTATGTTCTTCTACAGCCCGGCCATGCTGATGGAAGGCTCACCGATGCAGATCCTGCGCGTTGGGTTAACTGCAACGCTGGGCATTGTGCTGCTTTCAGGCATGGTACAGAAATGGTTCTTTGGCCCCGTTAACCTAGTGCAGCGTGTCGTCATGCTGGTAGGCGCGCTGTTTTTAATCTACGGCGGTATCTATACCGACATTGCCGGCCTTGCGATTGGTATCGTGCTATTCATGATGCAGCGTAAGGTGAACGGCGGTGGTAGCAAAACGGCGCAAGCTGGCTGATTGGTTTAAGCCGCTAAACGCTAAGCGTAAAAAAACCCTGCTCAACAATGGTTGAGCAGGGTTTTTAATGGGCACAAGGTAAGCAAATAAAGCGGCTTGGTTAACCAGCCAGGTTATCGACGATTCTCAGCACCGGCGCCGCCTGGTTAAGCGTGTAGAAGTGCAGGCCTGGCGCGCCGCCCTCCAGCAATCGCTGGCAAAGACGGCTCACTACATCGGTGCCAAAGGCAGCAATCGCTTCGCTGTCGTCGCCATAGGACTCCAGCTGCTTGCGAATCCAGCGCGGGATCTCGGCTCCACAGGCGTCAGAGAAACGCGCCAGCTTGGTGTAGTTGGTAATCGGCATGATACCGGGAATAATCGGCTGCTCGACGCCCAGCGCGCGGGCTTTATCAACGAAGTTGAAATAGGCGTCAGCGGTGAAGAAGTACTGGGTGATGGCCATATTGGCGCCCGCCTTCATTTTACGCGCAAAGTTTTCCACATCCTTATCAAGATTAGGCGCCTGTGGATGAGATTCAGGGTAAGCAGCCACTGCGATGTCGAAATGGTCGCCCGTCTCCGCGCGAATAAACTCAACCAGTTCGTTGGCATAACGTAGCTCACCAATGCTTCCCATACCTGAGGGCATATCACCACGCAGCGCGACGAGGCTCTCGACCCCTTCCTCGCGGTACTGCGCCAGCAGATCACGCAACTGCGCTTTTTCACTGCCAATGCAGGAGAGATGCGGGGCGGTATTAATACCACTTTCACCGACCGCACGCACCACCTCACGGGTACGCGCTTGGGTAGACCCACCAGCACCGTAAGTAACTGAGAAAAAACGTGGTTTTCGGGCGGCCAGTTCATCGCGAACGTGGATCAGCTTGTCGCGCCCAGCATCGGTACTGGGCGGAAAGAATTCAAAGCTGATACCTAGCGGATGCTCATGGCTGCTCATGGGGTTTCCTTATTAGTGATCAAAAGTGATGATATTTTGAGGTATTCTCGCTGTTCCAGCGCGCTGGGGCTAATGAAAGATTCCACGCTTGGCCTTTAATTCGGCTCATGTTAGCGGGCCACCACATACGACGGGAGGATAAATGGATCTTGCACCTGGGGCGCTCGTTGGGCCGCTACTCATGCTACTCAGCTACGTGGGGCTAGGCTGGCTCGCCGCCCAACGACTCAAGCTAGATCCTCGCCCGATTGCGACGCTGCTGGTTTACCTGATAGCGCCTTTTACGATTTTTCGCGCGCTGATGAACGGCGGCCCAACACCTGACTACCTCTTACTCACATTAGCACTGTTCATTCTGGCAAGCCTGATGGCACTGGTGGTACAGCGTATTACTCGCCACCGTTTTGGTGAACAGGAGGCTGCTCTGCTGGCGTTCTCCTCAGGAACGGGTAATACCGGCTATTTCGGCCTACCGATTGCGCTGATTTTGCTCCCCCCTGAAGGCGTTACTCTTTACCTGTTCTGTATGCTGGGGATTAATATTTACGAATTCACCGTGGGCTTTTACCTTAGCGCACGCGGACGTTTTTCCGTACGTGAGAGTTTGATCAAAATTTCTCGCTTACCGCTTATCTATGCGTTCCTATTCGCGTTACTGCTTAGCGCCCTTGAAATAACCATACCCGTTGCAGTAATGAGTTCGCTGCAAGTCTTCCCCGCCACCTACACACTGCTGGGCATGATGATTATTGGCATGACGCTTAGCCAAGTAACGCTTGCCGCCTGGGATTCACGCTTTGTAGCCGCCTGCCTGGGTCTTCGCTACCTGCTCTGGCCGCTCGTTATGTTGGGGGCCGCTTTAATACTACAGTGGGCGGCACCTCTTTCCACGGAGCTGGCCATGGCGCTGCTGTTGATAGGCGTGGTACCCATGGCTTCCAACGTAGTGGTGGTGGCCATGGAGCTGGGCATTCAACCGCAAAAAGGCGCATTAGCGGTGCTGGTGACGACACTGCTCGCGCCGCTGCTGATTCCGCTTTATCTGGGTTTGATGCTGCGTCTCACAGGACTAGGCTAAAAACCAGCCACACCTGCTTCGTTAAGCTGTCGAGCCATGTGTTGTATCTCGGGGTGGCTAAAAAATGCTACCAGCGCGTCAGCGCGAACCGGGCCAACGCCGGGAACGGCTTGCCACTGTGCGCGCTGGTAGCCCGCTAGCTCATCCCAATCCCCGCGAACCGACTCGCTACCTGGCGGCGCCCCCAGCGCGCTTAACCAGGCCGAAAACGACTTGCCCTTGGCGACTTGAAACTGTTCCAGTAACGTTTCAGCGGTCGCCTCACCAATGCCGTAGGCCTGTTGCAGCTGGCGCGGTTCGACATCCAGCCAGTCCAGTAAATGCGTGACTACGCCCGCATCCATTAGCGCTTGCCAAGTACCTTCACCGATACCCTGCATACCAAGCTGCTCGCCAAGGTAGCTAAGCCGCGCCAGCAATTGATCATCGCAGCCGGGCGTTAATTCAAAGCAGCTCAGCAGGTTAAAGCGCTGGGGTGAAGGCGGTGTCAGCGGCGAGCGCTCCTGAGTGTGCCACACCACCTCGGTTAACTGGGGAATCGTTAATCCCGCTAGCGAAATCGCCACTTGGTCACCGGGACGAACATCCAGTGACTCCCAGCGCTCCAGTGAGCCTAACGAGACGCGGCTAATACGCCGCCCCTCTAGCAGCACCGGATTAAGCCACACCAGCGGCGTCACACGCCCAGTGCGCCCAACACGAAACTCAATGCCGCGCACTTCCGCTAGCGCCTGCTGGGCGGGATATTTCCAGGCAATGGCCCATTCAGGCGGTGATGATGACCAGCGGCGTACACCGGGTCGCTCGGCTTGCTTAATCACCACCCCGTCGGTGGCAAACGGCAACGGCCCGTTAAACCAACTATCGCGCCAATAACCGGCATCATGGCGGTCATCCAGTGGATGAGTGTAGTCAGCGCTATCAAAGCCCAGTTCACTTAGCCGTGCTAAACGTTCCTGCATTGCGGTAGGGCCATCGGGCCAGCCCCAGACAAACAGGCCAATACGCTCAAGGGTGGCCGCTGTGGGGGAGGATTGCGCCATTGCTCCCGCCACGGCACCCCGTGCACCCGATGCGGGTGAACGCGACTGCACGTGTTGGGTTAACCGCCAATACAGCTCGCCTTGGAGCACTGCAGAAATAGGCTCGGGTAGCGTATTGGGAATGGCAGGTATCTGTTGGGCACGGACTGTCCAGTCCTGGCCCCGCTCGCCGTCGCCACGGCTAACGGCTTCGACCAGTTCGCCATTTTCATAGCGCAACGTAATCGCCACGCCGTCCACTTTGGGCTGGATCCACAGGTCTTCGCGGCGGCTGGTAAAACGTCTGACGCCATCGTCATCGGCTTTATCAAGCCCACGCTGCGCAGCCGGATGCTCAAGAGTGCCGCTGCTACGTGTAACGCGTGTAAGCGGGCGATGGTCCGGTACAGTGCCCAGGCAACGCTGCCAAGTGGCTAGGCGCTCAACCGCTTGGTCGTAAAGGGCATCATCGATCAGCGCGGCGCCCTCGTTATGGTAGGCAGTGTCCCAGCGGTGAACCTGCTCAGCCAGCGCCTTGCTTTCGCGGCTTAGGCGCTCCTCCGGCCAATCAGGGCATTGGGCAGCCTGTGCGGAAAAAGTGACAAGCCAGATAAGGCTACCCAATAGCCAAGTTCGTACACTCAACAACATTGCTTACCCCCGCGGTAACACATCAGCTTTTAGGCTTAGCCTAACGCAACGGACATAAAAAAAGCCCCTCGGCCGAAGCCAAAGGGGCGATTTAATCCATTTCTTACAAACGGTGTAGCGAATCTCTTACAAACCGGCGGCCTTACGCAGTGCTTCAGCCTTATCAATCTTTTCCCACGGGAAGGCGGTAAAGGTTTCGGTATGCGCTTGGCCTTTATCATCGTTCCAGGTGTAGCTGTGCTCGAACGGTGCCCGGCCAAAGTGGCCGTAAGCGGCGGTGAGCTGATACATCGGGTGCAGCAGGTCAAGCATTTTGGTGATCGCGTAGGGGCGCAGATCAAAGTGCTCGCGAACCAGTGCAACGATCTTGGCATCGTCAATTTTACCGGTGCCGAAGGTATCGATGGAGACCGACGTCGGCTCGGCAACGCCAATCGCGTAGGAGACCTGAATCTCACACTTGTCAGCCAGGCCTGAGGCCACCACATTCTTGGCCACATAGCGGCCCGCATAGGCAGCGCTGCGATCCACTTTAGAGGGGTCTTTGCCCGAGAACGCACCACCACCGTGGCGTGCCATGCCGCCATAGGTGTCGACGATAATTTTACGTCCAGTCAGCCCACAATCACCTACCGGGCCGCCAATCACGAATTTGCCGGTCGGGTTGATATGGTACTGGGTGCTGTCATCCAACCACTCAGCGGGGATCACCTGCTCGATGACCTCGCGCTTGATCATTTTGCGCAGGTCTTCCTGATCAATATCTGGGTCGTGCTGGGTAGAGAGAACGATGGCATCGACACCGCAGGGCTGGCCTTCGGCGTTATAGCGGAAGGTTACCTGACTCTTGGCATCCGGGCGTAGCCACGGCAACAGGCCATTTTTACGCAGTTCGGCCTGACGTTCGACCAGCCGGTGAGAGTAGTGGATCGGTGCCGGCATAAAAGAGTCGGTTTCGTTAGTCGCGTAGCCAAACATCAAGCCCTGGTCGCCAGCGCCCTGATCTTCCGGTTTGCTGCGGTCAACGCCTTGGGCAATCTCGACACTCTGCTTGCCAATCAGGTTAACCACGCCGCAGGTCGCGCCGTCAAAGCCCACGTCGGACGAGTTATAGCCAATGCTGATAATCACATCACGCACGAGGGTTTCTAAATCGACCCAGGCGGAGGTGGTAATTTCACCGGCAATGATCGCCACCCCGGTTTTCACCATGGTTTCACAGGCAACGCGGGCCTGTTTATCGCGGGCGATAATGGCATCTAGCACTGCGTCAGAGATCTGATCGGCAATCTTATCGGGATGACCTTCGGAGACGGACTCGGAGGTAAACAGGGAATATTCGCTCATCGCGCACTCTACCCTCTGTATGACGGCTGTATTTAATCCACAGCATCAGCAGGAAATCATGGCAGGTGTCCCCTGCCCGTATTAGTGAAGCGATAGCATTACTTTTCTACCGCGTCGGGAGGCAGAGTCTACACGCTGTCGGCGATGCTTCCCAGAACGTGATCCCCAGAATTTGCCGCTACATTTGCCGCAACATGGGAAGTCAGCGACAATAGCGCCTTTATAATTTCTGTTTTCAGGCGAGGAGCACCCCCATGCCGTCCCGTTTTGAGCTAGCCAATGCCATTCGCGCCCTGTCCATGGATGCCGTTCAGAAGGCCAAATCCGGCCACCCGGGCGCCCCCATGGGTATGGCTGATATCGCCGAGGTGCTATGGAATGACTACCTCAAGCACAACCCCGAAGACCCCAAGTGGGCCGATCGTGACCGCTTTGTGCTCTCCAATGGCCACGGCTCCATGCTGCTTTACTCGCTGCTCCACCTCAGCGGCTACGAGCTAAGCCTGGAACAGCTGCAGAATTTCCGCCAGCTGCATTCGCCCACCGCGGGCCACCCGGAATTCGGCTACGCGCCCGGCATTGAAACCACCACTGGCCCACTGGGTCAGGGTTTTGCCAATGCCGTGGGCTTTGCCATCGCGGAAAAAACTCTGGCGGCGCAGTTTAACCGCCCCGGCCACACCATCGTCGATCACCACACATGGTGCTTTGTAGGTGACGGCTGCTTAATGGAAGGTATCTCCCACGAAGCGGCCTCGCTGGCCGGTACCCAGCAGTTGGGTAAGCTGATCACTGTATACGACGATAACGGCATCTCCATTGATGGCGAAGTGGAAGGCTGGTTCACCGACGATACCGCCAAGCGTTTTGAAGCTTACGGCTGGCACGTGGTGCCCAATGTGGATGGCCACAAGCCTGAAGAGGTTAAAGCCGCTATTGAGCTGGCCAAGAGCCACGACGATAAGCCGAGCCTGATTATCTGCAAGACCATCATTGGCTTTGGTGCCCCCAACAAGCAGGGCAAGGAAGACGCCCACGGCGCCCCCTTAGGCGACGACGAAGTGGCCCTGGCACGCACTCAGCTCGACTGGCCCCATGCGCCCTTCCATATTCCCGAGCCGATCTACTCCGCCTGGGATGCCCGTGAAGCGGGCAAAGCGGCTCAGCAGGCGTGGGACGCGCGGTTTGCCCGCTACGCGGAAGCCTTCCCCACAGAAGCGCGGGAGTTCACCCGCCGGATGAAAC
>NZ_JAINWD010000062.1:0-20160 GCF_021021315.1 Halomonas sp. IOP_14
CCACGCGCTACTAAATCTCGCGTGCACATGAAAGCGGGGATGCCACCGGAATAGAGTGATTGTCGTAGCGCGTGGTAACGAGAAAGCGAGCTCAGCGAGCGTTTCGAGGCACCCGCGGGTGGCGGCGGAACGACGCCCAATGGCACCGAACCATCATCGCCTACACAGGCCAACCCCGGCACCGCTTCGCGCTGCTTCCGCGGGTGCGCTTCGCTTACCACGCGCTACTAAATCTCGCATGCACATGAGGGTGGGGATTCCAAGGATGTGTGCACATGGCCATGGCACGTCATCACGCCACCGAAGCCAAACCGTAGCGCGTGGTAACGAAGAACGCGAGCTGAGCGAGCGTAAAGCCACCTTCTCAATCACTGCCAAACAAATCGCGGGTGTATACCTTGGATTCCACATCGCTAAGCTCAGTGACCATGCGGTTAGCCAGGATGACATCACACTTGTCTTTAAACGCGGCTAAATCGCGCATAACGGTTGAGCCAAAGAATTTATCTTCCTCCAGCACCGGCTCGTAAACGACCACTTCCACACCTTTCGCTTTGATGCGCTTCATAACGCCCTGCATGGCACTGGCGCGGAAGTTGTCCGAGCCCGTTTTCATGATCAGACGATAAACCCCGACCACGGTTGGATTACGGCGCAGAACGGACTCGGCAATAAAGTCTTTACGCGTGCGGTTGGCATCTACAATTGCCTGAACCATATTACTCGGCACATCGGTATAGTTGGCGAGCAGTTGCTTGGTATCCTTCGGCAGGCAATAGCCGCCATACCCAAAGCTGGGGTTGTTGTAGTGCTTACCAATACGCGGGTCTAGGCCAACGCCTTGAATGATCTGCTTGGCATCAAGACCATGGGTTTCCGCATAGGTATCTAATTCATTAAAGTAAGCGACCCGCATTGCCAGATACGTATTCGCAAACAGCTTGATTGCCTCGGCCTCGGTGCTGTTCGTCAACAATACCTCTATTTCTTCGGCAATCGCCCCCTGCTTGAGGAGTTCAGCAAAGGTCTCACCCCGCTCGGAACGCTCCCCGACAATAATGCGTGAAGGGTAAAGATTATCGTAAAGCGCCTTTCCTTCCCGTAAGAATTCAGGCGAGAAAATAAGGTTTTGCGTGTTAAAGCGTTCAGCGGCACCTTTGGTGTACCCCACTGGCACGGTGGATTTTATGACCATCACCGCCTCAGGGTTAATCTGCATGACCTGCTCAATAACAGCTTCAACGCTTTTAGTATTGAAATAGTTGGTTTGAGGATCGTAATCAGTGGGAGTGGCAATAATCACGAACTGCGCGCCAGCGTAAGCCTGCTCGGCATCCAGCGTCGCAGTAAAAGTCAGGTCAGTACGATTTAAAAAAGCCGCTATTTCAGCATCCTCAATCGGAGAAAGGCGATTGTTCAACAGCGCTACTTTCTCGGGGACGATATCCACCGCGACCACTTCGTGGTGCTGCGCTAACAACATCGCATTGGAAAGCCCCACATAGCCGGTTCCTGCAACGGCAATTTTCATCCAAATAATTCCTAAAATTAATATAAAACAAAAACTTGAAGCACATGCTAAAAGCATAACGGGCACCACTAAAGGTGCCCGCCGAAGGATGAAACGGCCTCAAAGAATCTATTTCAACACACCAGCCAGCAATGCCTGGGCGTTCCCAATCAATTCATCCAAGTGCTGTGCGCCTTTGAAGCTTTCGGCATACACCTTGTAAAGCGATTCAGTGCCGCTTGGCCGAGCGGCAAACCAGCCGTTTTCGGTGGTGACTTTGATGCCGCCAATAGCAGCGCCATTGCCCGGCGCGTCTACCAATACAGCGGTGATAGCGTCGCCTGCCAGAGTTTTCTCAGTCACGCTCTCAGCACTCAGCTTTTTAAACGCCGCTTTCTCTTCGGGTGAACAGGCGGTATCGACGCGCTTGTAAAAAGGCTCACCAAAGCGCTCGGTAAGCGTGCGGTAATACTCGCTGGGCGTTTTGCCGGTGACCGCCATAATTTCCGCTGCCAACAAACACAGCACGATGCCGTCTTTATCGGTGGACCACGCCTTACCGTCGCGGGTTAGCAAGCTGGCGCCTGCACTCTCTTCCCCGCCGAAGGCAAGCCAGCCCTCGTGCAGGCCATCCACGAACCACTTGAAGCCTACCGGCACTTCGTAAAGCTCGCGCTGGTGGGAAGCCACCACTCGGTCGATCATGGAAGAGGACACCAACGTCTTGCCGATCTTCAGGCTAGCCGCCCACTCTGGGCGGTGGGTGATCAGGTAATCGATGCACACGGCCAAAAAGTGGTTCGGGTTCATCAGGCCACTGGCATCAACTATACCGTGGCGATCGGCATCGGGGTCGTTTCCAAAAGCGATATCAAAGCGGTCTTTAATCTTGAGTAGGTTAGCCATTGCTGCCGGGCTAGAGCAATCCATACGAATTTTGCCGTCGTGATCCGGCGGCATAAACGCAAACTCAGGATCAACTATAGTATTCACGACATCAAGATTCAGGTCGTAGTGCGCCGCTATCGCCTGCCATACCGGCAGCGCGGTGCCGCCCATGGGGTCAGCACCTAACGCTAAGTTTGCGCCCTGAATAGTGGTCATATCCACTACACTGCCAAGCTTGGCAACGTAATGCGCAGTGAAATCGTACTCCTGGGCGTGGGCAATCGCCTCATCCACCGGCACGGTGGGTATATCTTCCAACTGGCGCAGCAGGTAGGCATTTGCACGCAGTTCAATCCAGCCGGTGGCATCAGTATCCGCGGGGCCACCATGGTGCGGATTATACTTAATACCGCCATCTTCCGGCGGGTTGTGCGAAGGCGTGATGATTAAGCCATCCGCAAGCGCCACATCGGGCGCCGCCAGGTCATGGGGATTATTATGGTGCAGGATCGCCTGGCTAATCAGCGGCGTCGCGGTGTAGCCGTGATCTTTCTCGACAAATACCGGCACCTTGTTGGCAGCCAACACTTGCAGCGCGCACTCCCAGGCAGGGCGAGAAAGCGCGTGGGTATCGAAACCTAAAAACAGCGGCCCCTGATAGCCCGCCTCACGCCGGTAGTCGACCACCGCCTGGGTGATGGCATAAATATGCGAAGCATTAAACGTACGCTCAATGGAGCGGCCACGATGGCCAGAGGTACCAAACGACACGCGCTCCCCAACGACGTTAGCGCTGGGTCGCTCTTCATAAAAAGCTTTAACAGTAGATTCCATGGTTCCCTCTCCCTGTTTATCTTATTGCGGCACGGCACCACTACGTTTTAGCCAAAACTGCACAGCTGCTTCTACGTTACCGATACGTTTTGCATCAACAGCGGCTTGCTTAGCCATGTTGGCAGTCGCTATAGGGTTTTCTAACAAGTGTTCTAACGCACTTCGCCATTCAACGGGCGCATCATTGACTAGCAAACCATTTTTCCCGTGCTGGACAATCTCAGTGTACGGGTAACGATTTGAGTATATTCCTACCCCGCCCATGGCGGTAATATCAAAAAATTTGATGAAAGATTTTCCATGGTTAAACGGGGTATTTAACAACGGGGCTAGGCCTATATGGCAGCGGTGCTCTCGTTGATAAACCTTAAACGTCTCCCAGGCTAAGGGGCAAGGCGCGTTTAAGCGTGGCAGCGTGATTAAACTTTCTGGAGTGTGTGGCCCCAGCATAATTTCCACCTGGGTATCCATACGCTGGGACTGCATGCCTTCTATGGCCGGGGCGATGTGCATAAGGTCAGCTAAATGCGCCCGCGTGCCGTAAAAGCCGATTTTCCAGTTAGCGCTGGAAGATGGCGGTTGCGAGAAATGCTGAAGTGAAGGCAGAGGAGTAATCAGAGGTGGCGTGAGCACTTGAACATTATCGTGCTCGCTAAAAAAACAGCGCGCCAATTGCTCGCTAGAGGCCACCACTTCATCAGCCAGTGACACTAAGCGAGGTTGATGTTTAGCAATCCCACCCATTCGCTTACGGTAGGCAGCCGGTAAGGTTGGGTCATTGGACGCCGCAAAAATATCATCATCGATTAAATAGGCAATATAGCCAAAAGCATCGCGGTGACGTTCTAGCCAGCGCAGCCAACCTAACGGTAGCGAGCGACAAAGCAGCAGATTAGCCCCCGCGAAACGCCGCAGCAGAGAACGACCATGTACCCAGCTAGCCCCGAAAGATCGAGAAGCGGTAAAACGCTCGACCACCATGCCCCGGCAGCGCAGACCGGAGGCAGCAGATGCCAAGAAATAAATGTCCTCGGTCGGCCGCGCCCCATCGCTTAGAACAACCCAGGTAGTGTGGCGACTCACGGTACATCCTTGATTAAGATAATTCTTCTCCTTTCCACTAGCCCTATTCAGCACCCGCGGGTAGCGGCGGAACGACGCCCAGTGGCACGGAACCAACCCTGCCTGCACAAGCAAACCCCGGCACCGCTTCGCGGTGCATCCGCGGGTGCGCTTCGCTTACCACGCGCTACTAAATCTCGCATGCACATGAAGGTGGGGATTCCAAGGACATGTGCACATTATGTACATGGCCGTGGCACGTAATCACTCCACCGGAATCGAGTGAGTGCACCCGCGGAACGCCCCCCGGAGCTTCCAACTCAGCGTTATTGACTAACACCAGGGTACATTTTGAACTGTTTATATAACTTGTAAATACGAGCCCGCAGCTGGGCAGCCTCTTCAGACCGCATGAAATGGGCGACGTCCAAACACTGAAACAGATAGGTGAACACCAAGGCGCCCAACTGCTGATCAACGCTTTTTTCAGTCAAGGCTTCTACGTCAGTCCAGGGTAGCCCACGCAACAGAAGCGCCGCATCGAAGCCTAGCGGCAAATACGCCCATCGATCCCAGTCAATAAGCGCTACCTGCTGCTGCTGAGTATCAATGAGTACGTTATTACGGTGTAGGTCACCATGCGACAACACGCGTGGCAAGCGCGCAGTAACACGGATTAAAAAGATAAAAAATGTCAGTTCAATCCCACTGACGCCTTCCCGCAATGCCTGCGCGATGACCGATGGAAGCAGTCTATGCAGCAAACTTTTAAAACGACTGTAGCGGCGTTTTAAAGCGCTGCGTCCTGCTTCGCCAGCTTGTTGAAGAGTGACAAGTTGCGCCATTACCATGGGCACCCACGCTTCCCACCCGCTTCCCACTTCTTCCAGAGTTATGCCTGGCTGAAAAGCAAACAGCTGTAGCATATGCCTTTGTTGAGAAAACGCAGCCAATAAAGGCGGCGCGGCTATACGATTAGGCGTGATCACTTTGTCATAAAGCTGCATCACGTTTGCATGCGCCTTGGGCTCTACATCAAAACGTGCCATGACAGGCGCCTGATTAGCAACGTTAAGTACAGCGCCAGCCATTCGTCGTTCAGCAGACTGCCCAAACAGGGGTTTAAACCTATCTACCGGCAATTGATCGGGAAGCGAAGCCACGGCTTTATACTCCGCGTGCTGATTGGAGATGGCAATAGGTAACCAATCACTTTGCTTTGGATGTTTAAAGAGCCAAGGGCTATGCCGCAGTGGCATACCTTTCGGGGTCACCACGCGAACGACATCGCCGTGCTTCAGCGCCAGCTCCCCATGAAAACCCACGTTGCCACTCAACGAAAGCCCTGCCTTTTTTACATCCGCTCGTGGGCGGTTACAAGACAGCCGGCAACGTGTTCGGCCATTCACCACCACAGTCACGTATGGCGATAAGCTCCAGCCACTAATCGCATCCTCACTAACCCGGTCTATAAAACCTAGTACGCCTGGTTTTTTAATTACTTTAAACATAACCAATTACTTGAATATCCGGCGAAAATTGTTAATTGATGTATCAAAGTGTCTGATAAGTACCACTACACGGGTACTTTAAGATTTATATGGATATTCAAGCGTTTATCGCAACGAGAAATCCTCATGAACCAAGGTCAGATTAGGATTGTAGGCCGGGTCACTGTCCAGTAATTCGCCCCAGGTTTTACGCATATAGGCATATTCGCTTAGCCAACGCGCACGCTTTTCAGGGGTGTCATCGGCACCGCGGGAAATGGATTCATGATGGTAAAGCTCAGCAAACGGCGTCCACAGATTACGGTAACCCGCCTCACGAACCTTAATGCATAAATCCACATCGTTGTAAGCGACAGCCAGATCTTCCTCGTTCAAACCATTAACAGCATCGAAGACCTCTTTACGCAGTAGCAGACAGGCTGCCGTCACGGCAGAAAGGTTCTGAGCCACTTTCAAGCGCCCCATATAACCATCTTCGTCACGCTGAAAGAAGCGATGGGCATGTCCCGCTAAGCCACCTAACCCAAGAATCACACCACCATGCTGGATGGTGTCATTGGGGTAGTAGAGCTTTGCGCCTACACAACCAATATCAGGGCGTGAAACCTGCTCTACCATCTCCGTCAGCCACTGCCCATCAATCGGCTCTACATCGTTATTGATTAAACCAATAACACTTCCCCGAGCATGGTCGGCACCATAGTTATTGATGGATGAATAATTAAACGGAGCGTTCCAGGACAACACCTTTACTCGGGTGTCACGGGCTGCCACTTCGTCCAAATACGCCAGGGTCTCTTTGCAGCTGCTTTGGTTATCCAGAATAAGCAGTTCAAAGTGGCTATAGTCGGTACGGTCTAAAATAGCATCAACACAAGGGCGCAATATATCGACGCCATCGCGGGTAGGCACCAGCAAGCTCACCAAGGGTTCTGGCGTAGGCATCGGCCAACGAATGCGCTGCGTGCCGGGTAATAACCCTGGCGCTACTTGTGCAACCTGCCCACAGGCCTCTAAATGCTGCTCAACAGCCCCAACATAACTGGAAGGCGTTGTGGCAGCCCCCGGTGCACCGTGATAGGCAATATGGGGTACGTGGGCAAGCTGTTGCGACGAAAAATGATCGCGCCGTGTTACGTCCAACGTTTGTACGTAATCCAGCCAATCAGGGTTATTGGCATTGTCACCACACATATCGGCTGAAAGGCGTGGAAAAAAGCGGTGCTGGTAACACACGGCCCGACCCATATACGGCATCGAAAGCAGCAAATCAGCATTCCACTCAGGCTTAAACTGCGGCGAGTGCCGAACTCCCTCCTCGTCAAGGCTATCCTCATCGGCTATCAGCATCTGCGCTTGAGGATTATCTGCAGCAATACTGGCCATATGAAACAGTGCATTCGCCGCTAAACGATCGCCTGGGCGTAAAAACCATATCCAGGAATGTTTGCAATAGGAAAGGGCCTCTATCCGCAAGGCCGCAACACTGGTGGCATGACTTTCTACAACGCGAAGAACGGGCATCTCACGCTGCCATTCTTCTAACCATGCCTGCCAGCCATGAAATGCCGGTGACGGTAACAAAAGTACGGCCTGCCGTGGCGACAAGGACTGCTCCGCCACACTGGCCAGGCTGCCTTTTAAGCTGTTTTGTAAAGCCTGTAATGCATCAGGCGTCGCCTCGCCAATAGGACACACCAGCAAAATACTACAATCAAAAGAGTGAACATGATGGCGCATGGCCACCTCATGGTCGCTAGGCGCACGCCTTCGTTCTACCTGACGAATCCACTGCTGGTAGTGGCGACGAGTGGAAAAACTAATAAATGTACTTTCGTAGTCCTCTAGGGCAATGGTTTGCCATTTGCGGCTCTGTTTACGCGCCTGCTGCTTCAAACTGAGCTCAATTTCTTTCAAAGAAAGATCACGGTAGTGTTCATGCATGTTGGATAACCGCTGCAGCAAACGGTTATAGGCAAACATTGGCGTTAGCCATACGAAGCGAAAATGTTCCAGGGAAAACGTGCCCGTGGCGTTCATGGGCGCAAACGTCACACGTTTCACACCCCATGGCACGTATACAAGCCGCTTCGTGATCTTACCCACACGCAGAGGTAGCTCTACCGTTAACGAGCGCCGTGCAGACTCAAACGTGAGGCTAGACACCACACTGGTCACGTCTCGCTCACAGGCAATTTCGACCATGTTCCAGCCGGGCAAAGGTAACTGCCCTTCTAACGCAAAAAGCGGCTCCGCGCCCAGGGATTGCCATTCACCAGGGCGTGAAGCCGCCTTTAATTGCTGTAAAGGAACAAATTGCTGAGGGCTGCGGTGGTGAGGGTACCAAGGCTTATCGCGTGACGTGTGGTTAGCATTCATTCAAAAGCGTCTTATCCGGCGGATATGGAGCGAGCATGTTACCAGCCCTTAGGCTGCGTCACACCAGCCTGTTATAAAACCCTGCTAGGCTCTGTTTGAAAAGTCGGCGAGCGAAGGCCAGACAAGGCAAAAATCGGCGAAAAGACGGAGTTTACATGGTGTAAATGAGTACTTTGAGCCGATTTTTAACGCCGTATGGTCGAGCGCAGCCAGTTTTCAGACAGAGCCTAGACTAGCCAGGGTGTTAAATTAAGTTTATGAATCAAGGCATCATCGCGTGCGACGGAGATCTTTCGCTTAGCCACTGAAGCCCACTCATCTTCAGATAGCCTGGCGCGTTTTTCATCGATTAACTTCAAAAGTGACTGATCCACCTCAGGTACTTGCACCATAAACCGTGCATTGGTTTGCATCACCAAATAAGCCGGATTAACCGCTTTCACCAGCTCAGGGTCGAGGCTTCCCGCGCTGTGTACAAACACCACTTGTTGAAACAGGCGGCATAAGTAGTTAAGCATTGAATAGCTGGAAGACGAGCCAAAGAGTAAACATACACTAGGCATCAGTGCCTGGTCATTCACTAACACCGACAAACGCCCAAAGTTGGGCAAGCCATTATCATAATAGCGGCACTTCATATAGCTAAACGAGCGCAGCACCTCTATGTTGCAATGGCGTTCCGGCGTAAATTTATTGCCCAAGTCGCCGACAATTGTACGTTGCACGTACTCATCTTCGGCAAAAAGCGCGTTAACCGCATTGGGATCAAGGTCAAGCGCCGTTGCCAGCGCTTTTGCAGCCACCATCGCGCCTTGCTGGGACCAGTGGCTATCCGTGCGAATAAAGGCCTCATCACCCAACTGGGTCAAAAGCGCCTGGGGGTACACAATGCTGTGTGCTTCCGGCAACGCCATTAACTGTTGTATGGGGCCACTGCTACCTTCAGTAAACGGATGATAGCTAGGCCCCATGACACTCTCTTTAGACGGTGCCACCAACACCGCATGAGCGGCCTCGGCACTGTCAGCCAGTTGCTCAACGGCTTGAAAGTACTGTTGCCACTGCTCGACCCCTCCTTCCGTTAGGCGAAGCCGCCCCCGGTACTGATCAACACTCCCATTGGTATCATTATCCAAAAACAACCACCCCTGCTTACCCTCAAGCACTTTAAGGGAAGGAGGGAGTGCATCATCTAAATGAACATCAGACGGTATATCTACCTGGGAAAGGGGAAACTGCATATCTCCTAAGCGCAGAAACAGTGAGAACTGCTCCAAACGGTGAGGAACCGTAAAACGAAAGCCACACTGCACTTGAGGGTGTGACTCATCAGCGGTTCCAAAAAGCGCTTCAATGACATCAGGACGGCGCACCGACAGAGGGTGGCAAAGCTCAAAGGTTTTGCTCCAGCGAGCAATTATTTCAGCCTTGCCTACCCACTCGGCTAACGCTTCAGGCAGCACTACCCACCCCTGCACGACCCACCCCCCTGGGAGCAACCACGGGGGGCGTTGCGCATCAGGGAAATCAAGGTGCCAGCGGAGCCCTGAGGTATAGCGGTCTAAAGTGTCCCGCCCAACAAACCGTTTAACAAAGCGAGCGAAACGTATGGCAGGCATCTCCCACGGGGTTTTAAGGGCTCTGTTTTGAAGAGCTCTGTTTTGAAGAGCTCTGCTTTGAAGGACTATGCTTTCAATCATTCTCAGTGAAACCGTCCATAGCTGACTGTAAGAACGCTTGATCAGGCCCATAACGATGGGCCAAGTGGACACTCAGACAACCCCGTTACGGGAAAGTGCAGAAGTGTCATAAGCGACGCTCTTCCAGTCAGAGATCCCACACCGCTTTACGAAAACCAAGGGTATGTCGCGTTGGTTCATCCCACTGATTTTTCCTGAACATTAGATCGAATTGACTATTGGAACGACCAGACAGCACCCGAGTAGACTTCTGCAGTTTATGCACGACACAAGCATCGCTGACATGGTAAATCCGCAGCCCTAACAGGTGTCTTACCACATCGCAGTAAATACGGTCAGAGCGGTAATGGCGGCCAAACTGCGCATCCAGAGGCCCAGCGCTACGATATGTTTCCCGGGGAATATAGACACAGAAGAACGGTGCAAAGCTGATCTCCAGCACTCTTCCGTCATGCAATAACGGCGGAGTCACAATATTACTGTGATGAGCCGAAAGATTGACATCACAGGGTTGATCGGCGTCGGCATAAGGCACGTGGGTGGTTAAAGTGGGCGTGCCACCAGGCAAAATTTGCTGGGGAACGACCAGACCACACTCAGGCAATTGAGTCGCTGCCAGTTGCATAGCTTCCAACGCACCTGGCTCAACCTGCGCATCATTATTAAGCAGCATCAAATCGTGGTCTGTTTTAGCCGCTGCCAATCCCAGGTTAACTGCGTGAGTAAAGCCATAGTTGCAGGAATTAAAAATTGCTTTCAGGCGCCCTGCAGCCTGAGCCTCTTCAAGGAACTTCTTCACCGGAGACGAAGAGTCATTATCGACAACGATCACCTCCAGCTTATCGCCCAGCGCCAGCGCTTCCAGGCTAGTGAGGCAATCACGCAGATCCTCCAACGACTCATAGCTGGGGATAACCACCGACACCCCTCGCTGCAGTGCAGTAGAGGCAGTTGATTTAGCGGCAGACCACTGATGCCCAGTTGCCTCACGTACCTGATCTAAATAGCCAACGTACTCCGTGTTAGCCGTCAACGTGTTAGCGGCACGGCCATAATAATAGTGGGTTAATACGACTGGCACTGAACAAAGCCGTACCCGCTGGCTATAGCGGCGGATCAAATCCCAGTCCACAAACCTCGGCAGCGTCTCGTCAAAGCCCCCACACTGTTGATAGGCCTCGCGAGTGTGACAAAACGCATTGAGGTCTACATAGTTCCTATTGAACAACAATGCGCGATTCAAAGGACCAAACAGCACGCCTGAAGGCTCTGTGGCATTGCCGGTGTAGCGATATAAGCCTGAATAAAACGCCTGAGCTGTGGGTTCGCGGCTAAAAGCCCCCACCATGGCAGCCAAATAGCGTGGATCCCAAACGTTATCAGAGTCCAGGTAAGCGATATAAGCCCCCTGCGCTACCTCCAACCCTTGGTTGCGCGCATGGGAGACACCTCGATTTTTTTTCAGAGCAATCAGTTGAATACGTTCGTTTTTGGCGGCCTGCCGCTCACACCACTCACGGGTGCCATCGGTACTGCCATCATCTACCAACAGCAATTCCCAGTTGGCATACACCTGGCTACTCACCGACTCGACCGCTGCCTCAATGGTATCCAAACGGTTAAAGCAAGGCATAATGACAGTAACTAGCGGCGCCTTTGCGAGTGCTTGCGCATTACGAGTCAGCCCATCAGCCACGTTCTCCATGGCGGCCAAGCATCGCTTATCAGCCTCGCGAAACGGGCGCGACAGATAAGGATCAACCAAACCATGGGCAAGATAACCCGCAAAATCGCTAAAGGAACGCTGAAACTCCCAGACAGCATCGCCACTGGCCACCACATGGCCACTCAGGGTGTCGATTAACTCAAGGTGATGGTTTTGGCCGTCTACCAACTCAACCGGCGGATATGTCTCAAAGGCATGGCGCCCTTCATGAATGCCGTTATCACGCAGGTCATTGCGAAACTGGTTAGCGATCACTTCAATATCATGGTGACCATCAATACGGATCAACGCCGAACGTGGCGCGCTGGAACCACTGTCCGCCAGCCAGCCACAAATCGCGAGATCGCCGTTGAGGTTAAGATCGCCATTCAACCCCTGTTTTCTGGCCGCTTTCACACCACTAGTACCAAGCACCTGCAATTCTTGAAGGTCACTGCTATCGATCAGCAGCTCTGACGGCATGGTGCTTTCCAGCCCGGTCTCCATCTGATAAGGCGAAAGCTCGCCATTAGACCCATGGGGTAACAGCAACACCCGCTCTGACTGGGGGCGCACGACACCGCCCACCAAACGTTCCAACGCATGGGACAACTCACCATCCTGCTCGCCGGTTTCTGGCTCAAACATTAATGGCGCCACTTCGGCGGCCAAAGCAGATAGCGCTTGGGGGCGGCACCAAAACATACTGCCAGCAAAAAAGCCCCAGTCGCTTTCCAGCGATACATTGACCCGTGGTGCAAGCTTTTCCAACCAAGGGCCATTGCCAAACCGCATTGACAGTTGGCTCATAAACAGCCGCTGAGGGCCTGCTAACTGCAAGCGGGGGTCGCTGCGTAGCTTATGCAGCAACGCCTGCACGCCGCCGCCACTCGGCAATACGCTGCTCAAAAGCGTATCCCGCCACTGTTTAGCCACCGGCGTTACACCCTGCTTGGTGTGCAGCTTCAAGCACAGCGTATACTGTTGCAGATGAGGTATTAGCGAAAAAAACGGCGCAATATCCCGCCCCCGATTAGGGCAGTACACCACTTTTGCACCAGGGTAGCGTTTCTTCAGCGCCACAATTTCCCGCGTATTCGGCGCATGGGACGTGGTAATAAACAGATCGAAGGGCTCCTTCAGCAAGGCAAGCCTGTCACCTAGCAGTGCCACCAATTCAAGATGGTAAGCATGCAAAACGACCGCCAGCTGTGGAACAGCAGGGGAATCCCCTTCCCCCACTACTGCCCGCCGCCCTTCACTGCGGCCATGACGAAGGTAATGCAGCAACGGGCTCAGCCCCGATGTGGCAACATCGGGATAGCGTCGGGAATACTCTTCAGGATCAAAACCAGGTCCCGGGCAGCGGCCCAGTGCCCAGCCATAATTTAAAAAATGCTCCAGCGGAGAAAGCTGACTATGCTGAGCATCTAGATAACGGTTTACATACCACGACGCATTAAATAATTCTGCATCCAATAACAACTTACGATTAGCATCGCTCATTACAGTTCCTTTGTACTAGGCTTTAGTACCACGCTTTAGTGCTACGTTTTAGTACTTAGCTTTAGTACTTAGCTTTAGTACTTTGCTTTAGTACTTTGCGTTAGTACTACGCTGCTCTTTCTCACCAAATTTAAGGTAGTGCACAAGCGGGTTGATTCCGCTTTCTACCACGTCGGGGTTGTGCTGAAGGTAGTACGCCGAGTCAAACCCCGGGCTAGGGTTACGCCCTTCGAAACCGCCCATCAACAGATAGTGGCGGGCAGGATTCGCCGACATTTTGCTATCACGAGCAATATCAGGGTATTGCGCTAAATACCACTTAGCGTCGAACCACTGACTCGCTTCGATTAACGCGACCTGCCGCTTGATCGCTCGCTTTGTCAGCGGTGGGGCTTTAGCAACACTTTTGGGGGCGGTTAACTCCGCTTGAGTAGACGTATCAGTACTAGGTGCTGCTGCTCGCAGAGCTTCTAGCTGATCCACTAGATTGGCTAACTCATGAGATTGACGCTCTATTTCGCGACGCTGCTGGGCCTGCGTTTCGCGGTTGGCTTTAGCGTCCACTTCAAGTTTCTGGTTAGCAGATTTTGTATCATCAAGCTCGCGTTTCAACTGCCCGCGTTGCGCTTCGTTTTTCTTGAGCTGTTCGGTTAGCTCGTCAACAGTGCTAAGCGCTTCTTTTTCGCGCTCAGTGGTCGCTTTCAATTGAGCAGAAAGCGTGGCGTATCCTTTCTTTTGCTGCGCCAGCTGTTGTTCAACATCTGAACGGCTCTTTTCAGCATCGCCAATACGCTGCTCCGCTTCTTGTAGCTTACGGGTCAATTGGCCCATTTCATTAAAGCGCGCCTGAAGCGACGATTCAGCTTTTTGCAGCTTGTTAGTTAACCCAGTGTTTTCTTCATGGGCGCTACGCAAGCTCTTCTCGTTGGCTTCAAGTAGGCTGGTAAGTTTTGCCAGTTCGCTAAAGCGAGTTTCCAGCGTCCGCTTATATTCATCCACTTCTTGCTGAGCTTTGTTGAGCGCCTGTTCGCTGGCTTTCAACGCCTGGGCATACTCACGTGACTCAGCAGCGTAGCGCTCTCTTTGCTCACGGGCCTCATTCGCTTGGCGTTCGCCCTGTTCACGCTGGCGCATCAGCTCCTTTTTCAGCTCGTCGTTAAATTCTTCCAGCGAACTCACCCGCTCGGCCAAACGGCCACGTTCCTGGGCAAACCGAGATTCTTGCTGTTCAAGGCACGCTTTCAGCTTATCGCGCTCTTCACCCACCTGCTGTAAATGCTCTGCCTGCTCATTTACCCGCTGTTCGGCAGCCGCCAGGTTGCTCGCCTGTTCGTTAACTCGGGTTTCCAGGGCCTGTGAAAGCGCCTGCTGGTGGCGCACAGTCACTTTATCCTGGCAACTGCGCCCCAGGCGGGCGAAAACATCCTGCACCACCTGCGTAGAGGCCGCCGACTCCAGCGCGCCTAAAAGGTTTTTAAGCAGCGGGGACAGATTATTACCTACCGCAATAATCCCCAGCCCACCGGCATGGTGAAACACAAAGTGCGGGTAGCGAGCTTTAAGGGTTTCAAAAGCACGGAACACAAGGCAACCTGGCTCGCGGCGGGCAACCCCTGGCACTACCACGACACCCTGAGTTGAAAGCTTGGATAACCAGCGATCCAGCAGATAATCCACGCTGTTGTCATCGGCTTCTACATGTAGCAGTAACAGGTCGATTGAGCCCTCATCAAACTGGTCAATCGCCCGGATGGGAGTCGCCTCTAGCCACTGACTGATTGTAGAGAAGTGGTCAGCGGCATAGGCCCGAATAGCCTCGGCATCCTGCTTGCTTGCTGCATCTTCCTCATGCACTCCCACCATAAAGCAACGTGTGCCCAGGCGAAGCCGGGAGGCCGACTGGCAAACCGCAAAGTGCGCGACGCTCTCGACCCCCAAGCCCACAGCCTGCTGTGGCCGCAACGCCTCTACCAACCAAAACAGAAACGGTAGATGTTCCAGCCAGGGAGATGCCTCACGGTAATCAGGCTGCCAAAACATGGATCCCTGGGCTAACGTATTGATAGAAGGCTTGATAGCAAGGTCTTGTGTAGCGTTGGCCGCTACCGAATGCTGTTGCTGGCTCACAATGAATTCCTAACACGTAATAAATGGGCAATAGGATACCAGCTCAACCGGGCAAGTTGGCAGCCGGTGCTGGAAAGGGACGAACATCGGGGTTGGCCGGCAGGTACAAATCACTTGGCTGTTTGGCACTCTCATGCCATTGAGCCGCCGCATAGCGGTAATCACTGCGCACCCCGTTAAACTGGGTAACTAAGTGCGTGGGGCCTGCCTGGCTAAGCGAGGTGGGCAAGCTACGGCCAAAGGCCAGCGGAACGCCTCTCTTAACGCCACCAAAGGATTTAGCGCCAAAGGCAGTCGTAAAGCGCTGAAAGTACTCAGCATCAGCATCCACTCTGACAACGTCCCAAAACCCTAATGTTTCAAAAACCTTCCGCCGAAACATAAACGATGACGTATTGCGATAAATCCACCCATCCATCGCTTCAACACGCCAACGAGTAAAGAGCATTTCAGTAGAACAGCGAACCCAATCACTAAAGCATGCCTGCCACTCTGGCTTGCTTTCCAAGCCTGCTACCTGCACTTCAAGCTTTTGAGGATGCGACCAATCATCACTATCGTGAACGGTGATAAATGCTCCCTTCGCTGCCGCCAAACCTCGGTTACGCGCTGCGTAAGCCCCCTGATTGGTGGGCTGAGTTAGCACTCGAAAGCGAGAATCCTGCTGGCTAAATGCCTGGGCCACGGCTAACGAGTCATCTGTAGACGCATCGTCTACCACGATAACCTCTATATTGGCATAAGACTGCGTAGCCAGGCTGCGCAGCGCCGTTGCCAAGTGAGCCTCTGCATTAAATAACGGTACAATGACGCTGACCAATTCACCGCTCTCACGCGCAGAAGAACGAGTCTCTGCTGTGTTTTCGTGCGTTAAGTTATCGAGCGTTAAAGGCTGGTTAGCATCTTTAAGCACGAGCGGATAGTGATTGGCACGGCTAAACAGCGCGTTAATGTGCTGTAAACGAAACTGCTCCGTTAGCGCGTGTGCTTGTGAAGACGCTGGAGGCGTGGCTGCCCCCCCTGCTTGAGCAGCGGCCTGCACTGCCAACAAATTAGCGAGCGCCAGGGAGGTATCAGGGTAATCGGGGAATGCGGCCATTAACTGCTGGATACGCTGCCAAGCTTCCACGAGCTGACCGTCGTTGACCAGGGCTTCCACCTCTAATAAACAGGGAGCCGCCGTAGCGGGCTTAACATCGTGTAGCTGATGGCGGCGTGACAATACCTCAGCGCAGCGCTGCCACTCACCTTGCCAAGCATACCAACGCCCCAGCGCCCATGCTGCGTAGCTAGCTTCCCAGGGGTCTTGATGGGTAAGTAGGCCATTCAGTGTTGATAATTGCGTCGAGGTATCAGCCTGTTGCCAAAGTAGATCCTCAACCTGGTGCGCAAGTAGATCAACCGGCATGCGCCCCTCTTTTTCTCCATTACGCGTGAAATGGAGCAAGGGGCTAACGCCCGCCTTAGCGATATCCTGATGTTGATTACGGTAATACTCGGCATCAAAACGCGGGCCAGCTTTTCGACCCCAGGCCTCCCCCAGCAGCAAGTAGTGCTGCGCGGGCGACATACCGGAAACAGCCACATCGGGGTATTGCATCATATACCAGTCAGCATCAAACCAAGGGCTTTGCTCGATGTCCGCGATATCTGACAAATGCCTCTCTGTCTTATGCTCAGGGGGCAAGCTAAGCGTTGAAGATGATGTCAAAAGTCATTACCTCGTGTAACAGGAGAACCTACCGTGTTCGCCTAAGAAAACGCATCAGCAATTTGCTGGGCACTGCTTTGCGCCTGATTAGCATCTACAGCCTCGACCATCACACGAATCAATGGTTCGGTACCAGATTTGCGCAGCAGCACGCGGCCCGTTTGGCCAAGCTGCCGTTCGACCAGTGCGACAGCTTGCAGTACCGCTGGGGTATCAAGAGGATCATGCCCTGCTTGGGCGGTATAACGCACATTAATTAAGGTTTGCGGGAGTTTGTGCATACCCTGTTTGGCGTCATACAGCGTTGCCCGTTGCTCTAACAAACTAGCCAGCACGCGCAGTGAGGCAATAATAGCATCGCCAGTGGATGCATGATCCAGGCTTAGCAAGTGACCAGAGCCTTCCCCACCTAACCGCCAGCCCATGGCGTTTAACTGTTCCAGCACATAGCGGTCGCCTACTTTGGCGCGCTTAAAAGGAATATTCAATCCATTAAGCGCCTGCTCAAGCCCCAAATTACTCATTTGGGTACCCACTACACCGCCGGTGTAGCCCGCGCGCTTCGCATCTTTCGCAAGCAAGTATAAAAGCTCATCGCCGTCTACCACGACCCCCGTATGATCCACCATCATCAGGCGGTCAGCATCGCCATCCAGAGCGATACCCATATCCGCCTGATGGGCGAGCACTGCATCACACAGGCTCTGCATAGAGGTAGCGCCGCAGTTTTCGTTTATGTTGAGGCCATTGGGCTTATCGTGAATACTAATTAGCTCGGCGCCTAACTCGCGAAAAACCGCTGGGCCCACTCGGTAACCCGCGCCATTGGCACTATCCAACACAATTTTCAGGCCATTCAAACTCAAGTGCCCTGGCAGGTTAGCCTTGCAGTATTCGGTATAACGGCCAGCGGCATCATCAATACGGCGCGCCTTACCTAGTTTCTCGGAGCTAACGCAGGTCATGCCGCCGTCAATGGCTACTTGTAACCAGCGCTCTATTTCCTGCTCTTGGATATCATTAAGCTTCTGACCACCCTGCCCGAAAATCTTAATACCATTATCATCAAAAGGATTATGCGACGCGCTAATCACTACCCCCGCATCCGCACGGAAGGTAGAGGTTAAATAGGCAACGCCAGGGGTCGGCAACGGCCCCACCAGAGCAACATTAACACCCGCCGCGGAAAAGCCCGCCTCTAATGCGGATTCCAACATATACCCACTGGCACGGGTATCTTTACCAATTAACACTTCTCTAACACCTTCAGCACCCAACACCTGCCCTGCGGCCCAACCCAACTTCATAGCAAAATCAGGCGTCATGGGAAACTCCCCCACGCGACCGCGTACACCGTCAGTACCGAAATATTTACGCATTATTTAGTAACCTTAAAAGTGAATCGTGAATCGTGAATCGTGAATCGTGAATCGTGAATCGTGAATCGTGAATCGTGAATCGTGAATCGTCAGGAGTATAGGTCTTGAAGCGCGTGGTAACGAGTATGTGAGGGGAATGAAGATTAAGAGGTGTCCGCAGGCGAGGCCCTGATCAAAGGCCGGGGGGCCTACGCCGCGCTAAGAAAACCACCCATTCAAATGAGTACACATATGTAGCGCGTGGTAACGAATCTCGCGAGGCACGAGCGAATGAGGCACCCGCGGGAGGCGACGGAACGACGCCCCGTGGCAACCAACCATCATCGCCTACACAAGCCAAACCCGGCACCGCTTCGCGCTGCTTTCGCGGGTGCGCTTCGCTTACCACGCGCTACTAAATCACGCGTGCACATGGAAGTGGGGATTCCATGGCCATATGCACGTCATCACACCACCGAAATCAAGTGAGTGCACCCGTAGCGCGTGGTAACGGAGAACGCGAGTTCAGCGAGCATTCGTAGGCACCCGCGGGAGGCGGCGGAACGACGCCCAATGGCAACCAACCATCAGCGCCTACACAGGACAAACCCGGCACCGCTTCGCGCTGCTTTCGCGGGTGCGCTTCGCTTACCACGCGCTACTAAATCTCGCGTACACATGAAGGTAGGGATTCCATGGCCATATGCACATAATCACGCCACCGGAATCGAGTGATTGTCGTAGCGCGTGGTAACGAATCTCGCGAGGCACGAGCGAATGAGGCCCCCGCGGGAGGCGTCGGAACGACGCCCTGTGGCAACCAACCATCATCGCCTACACAGGCCAAACCCGGCACCGCTTCGCGCTGCTTCCGCGGGTGCGCTTCGCTTACCACGCGCTACTCAATCTCGCGTGCACATGGAAATGGGGATTCCATGGCCATGTGCACGTTATGCACATGGCCGGACAACCAATATCGTGGAGGTTGGCAAAACAATATCGGTGGCGCCTGGGCTTAATGCCCCCACACCACAAAATAAGGGTTGAGCTTTTCGCTGGGGTTGGCGTAGCTAAGTGCAGTGCCTTCCAGGGTTTCTACCCGGCCACCGGCTTCGAGCACTACCGCATGAGCGGCGCCGGTGTCCCACAAACAGGTGGGCCCCAAGCGTGGGTAGGCATCGGCGAAACCTTCGGCGATGATGCACAGCTTTAACGAACTGCCCATGGGCAGCATGGTGTGCTCACCCAACTGTTCCAACCAAGCGGCCAAATCAGGGCTGGGGTGCGAACGACTACCCACCACGCGCCACGTTACGCCCTCTTTAGGCTTGCCTGCCACGGAAATGGCCTTACGACTACCATCGGCTTCAACCTTAAACGCGCCCAGCCCCCGCGCGGCCACATAGCCCACCTCCAGTGCTGGCGCAGTCACCACGCCGAGCACCGGCTTACCGTTTTCGATCAGCGCAATATTGACGGTGAACTCGCCGTTACGCTTGATGAACTCTTTGGTGCCATCCAGCGGGTCGACTAGCCAGTAGCAGCCTTCAGCATCAGCACCTGCAAAACCCTCAATGTCCTCTTCTGAAAGGATCGGGATCTGCATCGGCAGCGCCTGTAAACCGCGCACAATAACGTTGTGCGCCGCCATATCAGCCTCGGTCAACGGGCTTTTATCTTCCTTCTCCTCTACGCTGAACTCGCGGGCGTAAACACTCATGATGGCGACATCAGCTTCGCGGGCAATGCGTTCAACGGCATCCAGCAGTGCTTGATCAAGAAGCGCCATAATCTAATCCCTCTATAAGACTTAGTCCTTAAAACCTAGTCCTTAAAAACCTAGGGAAGCTCTGAAAAAGTCACTGCCAT
>NZ_JAINWD010000063.1:0-14906 GCF_021021315.1 Halomonas sp. IOP_14
GAATATCGGCAGTTATTCAGACCTTCCCTAGAAAAAGCTGTTGTTCACGAATGGCCTTCGCCAATTCAACGCTTGTAGGCGCTTTGGGCGCTTTTTTTAATGGCCCCAGAAATGTCGTTAGACCGGTGAGTAGCTTGGATTTAGATAGGAAACCTAACATTTTCAAGCCTTTTGCTTCACCTGCTGCAAGCGCATGCGCGGCAGTTTCTTCCGTATAATTGCTAATTAATAAAATTGAAGCGTTTAAGCGTAAATCATAAAGATATTCCAGAATATCAAGGCTCGTAAATTCACCTAGCCCGAGATCAAGCAAGATCAGCTCGACATTGAGTAGGTCGGGTTGGCGCACCAGCTCGCCAAAACTGCTTGCCGTCACCACCTGATAACCGTGCTGGCGTAGTAGCATTCTGCCCAATAGTTGGACACTACAATCATCATCAATAATTAAAGCACCAGACAGCATACATATACCTTTGATGACTACGATGAGCGGCTGCGGCTAGACGAAGAGCTTGCTGAAATGGATGAGCATATAAGCCGGTAACGAAACTTCCTTGGACTCAGTATAAGTCCAAGGATACTTAGAAAAATAAGGGAGATTGCTTAAAACGACTCCCATTCAGGCTGCTGTGAGCTCGCCAAACGACGCGGGACATTAGGCGTAGGTGAGGGCTTATTAGCTGTAGGGGCAAGCGCTGCTTTGCCAAGAGCTGGTTGCGCGTTAGCATTGCTGAGCTTGAAGCCTCCCACTAGCACGCCCAGTCGGTCGGCTTGTTCTCTTAGTTCCGCCGCCGCAGCGCTGGACTCTTCTACCATGGAGGCATTGTGCTGGGTCATGCTATCCAGCTCGTTGACTGCGTCATTTACTTGACCGATACCTACACTCTGTTCTTTAGCACCAGCACTGATCTCAGCAATCACGTCCGCCACACGCTCGATGCTTTTTACCATCTCCTGCATGGTGACGCCGGTTTGTTTCACTTGGTCAAC
Source organism: Halomonas sp. IOP_14 (assembly GCF_021021315.1). Classification (NCBI taxonomy): domain Bacteria; kingdom Pseudomonadati; phylum Pseudomonadota; class Gammaproteobacteria; order Oceanospirillales; family Halomonadaceae; genus Halomonas; species Halomonas sp. IOP_14. Next base: position 991 of record NZ_JAINWD010000063.1, read on the forward strand.
GCCCACCTTTGTGCGGTTTAACGACGTATTGATCAGAGTGGCAATGTTTTTGGATGCATCACTTGAGCGGCTGGCCAATATACGTACCTCTTGGGCAACTACCGCAAAGCCTCGGCCATGCTCGCCTGCGCGGGCGGCCTCTACAGACGCATTCAGCGCCAGGATATTGGTTTGAAAAGCGATGCTATCAATAAGGTTGACGATGCTGCTGATTTCAGAGGAAGAGTCGTTAATCGTATCCATTGTCTGCTCAACACTGTGCATGGAGTGCAAACCCTGTTGAGCGAGATCCCGGGTTGAAAGCGCCAACTGGTCAGCCTGCTGGGCAGAATCAGAGGCGTTGTTGACCACTGCTGCGATTTGCTCCATCGAAGCAGAGGTTTGCTGTAAATTCGCAGCAGCTTGCTCAGTACGTGCCGCAAGCTCCTGACTGCCTTTGGCAATTTCAGTAGATGCATGCTGCAGGCTAACGGTACTGCTGCTAACTGACTGAAGCGTATCGTCAATGCGTTTAATAAAGGCATTGAACTGTTGTGCCAATTCACCAATTTCATCACGGCGTTGACTCTCAATCCGCGCGGTTAAATCGCCATCGCCTTCGGTAATCTCTTTAATACGTCCACTAATTTGACGGATAGCCCGAGACATCATTAGCGGCCCCAGTAGCGCAATAAGCGTTGCAGCAATAAAGATGATTAAAGCAACAATAATAGTGGATGTTTGCTGCACTTGGATTCTATCAACCACCGCTGCTTCTGCTTGATAAGTGGCTGTCTCAATATTTATTCCCGATACATCATATATATCACGCAGTGCATTAAAGTCGTCTAATGATGAACCGGATAGCATCGTTAATGCTGCTGCGGTATTACCGCTTTGGTGCAGCTCAAAAACACGTGTTGCCTCTTGTTTCCAATCGCTATACAGCGTTTCAAAGTTAGCTAGTTGCTTGGTTAGCTCTGGGTAGTTCTGCATTAGTTCGGCGTAGAGCCCCATGCGGTCATAAGCCTGCTGAGCATTCTCTTCAAACTCGGCGATTAACGCTGTTGCTCGCTCGGAGCTGGGGTCAGATAACAGATACTCAATCTCAGCAACGCGTGCTTGATAAAGGTCTCGGTCGCCGTTGAGTGTGGCTGAAGTCGCCGGAATATAGTTGGTGATAAACGTATCTAAACGGCTTTTTACCATATTAACCAGCAGTGCATCGGCTACCACAATAACCAGTAGTGCTAACGCAACGCTGATAAAGGCAAGAGCATACTTAACTCTTATCTGATGAAGACGGTTCATATGTGCCACTCCTGTAGTGTCAAACCATGAGAGCACATTACCTTTAAAGCGTTAGAACGGTCGACAGATTTGTAACGCTTGTGACGTTTGTTCACGTTCGAGGTTTTAATTAGCGTGGTAAGAGTTTAAACATAATTATAATAAGAATTATTAATATTTTAGTGGCTATTTATAACCCGCTGCCTGGAGTTGAAATAGTTTCGCATAGCGGCCTGCAGTGGCCAGGAGTTCTTCATGGGTGCCGCGTTCAACGATATGCCCTTGATCAATAACCAGAATGAGATCAGCGCTGCGTACTGTGGAAAAACGGTGAGAGATCAATATCGCCATTTTATCGCGGCTGTGCTCGCGAAAGCGGGCAAATATTTCGGCTTCTGCGGCAGCATCCATGGCAGCGGTAGGTTCATCCAGTACCAAAATGTCCGCGTTTTCGCGCATATACGCTCGGGAGAGGGCAATTTTCTGCCACTGGCCCCCAGAGAGCTCTTGGCCATTTTTAAACCAGCGGCCAAGCTGGGTTTTGTAGCCGTTGGCCATGCGGGTAATAAACTCATCCGCCATACCGTGACGAGCGGCGTTCTGCCACCTTTCTTGGTCGTTAAAGGCATGAGTATCGCCGACACCAAGGTTTTCGCCCACCTGCAACTGATAGCGCACGAAGTCCTGAAAAATCACCCCGGTGCGTTCACGTAGTGCTTGGGTACTCCAATCCCGCAGGTCGCTACCATCTAACAGAATTCGGCCTTGGGTTGGGTGGTAGAGCCGCGTGAGCAGTTTGATAAGGGTCGTCTTACCCGAGCCGTTTTCGCCTACCAAAGCCAGGCTCTGCCCAGGGCAGAGGTGCAGTGAGATATCGTGAAGAACCGGATCTTGGAGAACAGAGTCGCCGCCAGGGTAGGAGAAGCTAACGTGCTCAAAGCGCAGCCCGTCACCGGGCAGTGCCCCCTGAGTGAGTGTACCGCTCTCTCCCTCCACTGGCTGCTCAAGATACTCATAAAGATTGGAGAGGTAGAGGTTATCCTCGTACATGCCGCTGATCGCGGTGAGGCTTGCGGAGAGCGCGGCCTGACCCTGCTTGAAGACCATCAGGTACATGGTCATCTGGCCCAGGGTAAGTGCCCCGGCAATCGTCTCAATCACCACCCAGGCGTAGGCGGCGTAAAAGGTTAAGGTGCCAAGCAGGCCGAGCAGAAACCCCCAGCTTTCACGACGCAAGGTTAGGCGGCGATCCTCAGCAAACAATTTGGTAAAAATGTCGCGATAGCGCTTGAGAAACAGCCCTTCGAGGCCAAACAGTTTGACCTCTTTAATGCTGTCTTCCCTTGCAAGCACCGTCTCTAAATAGATCTGCATACGGGTTTGCGGCGAGCGCCAGCGAAACAGCCGAAAGGCATCGCCCGAGAATTTGGCCTCTGAGATAAATACCGGCAAGGCGCCTGCTACCAAAATCAGCAGCGCCCAAGGGGAGAACTGCACCAGCAGCACGCCGAAGCTACCCAGCGAGATAGCGTTTTGCAGCAGCCCAAAGGTTTTATTCACCAGTGCAAGCGGGCGCGTAGATGCTTCACGGCGCGCTCGCGTGAGCTGGTCGTAAAGCTCTGAATCTTCAAACTGGCTAAGTGACAGTTGTCCAGCTTTCTCCAGAATCATCACATTGACCTTCTGCCCCAGCAGCGCACGCAGCAGTGACTGTTGGGCTGAGAGGCCGCGCTGGGCCAGGGCAATGAGCGCAATAATCACGGCTTCGATCCCCACCAGCGTTAGCACCGGTGTGATGGACGCTAGTAGATTGGGATCAGTGGCTGCTTGATGGGCCTCCATGGCACTTACCACCCCATCCACAATCAATTGACCCACCCAGGCCGCCACGGCAGGCAGAACCCCTGCGACCAGCGTGCACAGCGCCAGCCCAAGCATCATCCAGCGAGAGGTTTCCCAGACTAAGCCAAGTGCACGTCGGCTATAGCGAAATACGCCAAAAAAGCCGCTTAGTGGTGAGGAAGTCGATTCAGAAGGTGGTGGAGACATAGTTAGGCTGGCAAAAAGTACCGACGAAAAAAAGAGTGCCATGATGCGGTGGTTGAGCGTGGATAGCCAGCTCAGCCGCCGGTTGCCTTCAACGGCAACACGGCGGAGACCCAGTTTAGTGGTGAGATATTACCAGGGGAGCACAGCCCCATCGGTGCGTGGCTCGGTGCCACCTTGGAGTACGCCGTTGTCAGGATCGCGCAGAATGATTTGGCCACGGCCAAAGCTGATTGAATCGGCGACTTTAACGATGTCGTGGCCGCGGCGTGCCAGGGCAAGCGCTAAGTGATTGGGGAAGTCGGCTTCAACTTCGATGGTTTTGCCTTTGGTCCATTTCCAACGCGGCATATCGAGCGCCGCCTGAGGATTCAGTTGATCCTCAAGCATCGCCGTTACCACCTGCACATGGCCCTGGGGCTGCATATAGCCACCCATCACACCGAACGGCCCAACGGCTTGGTTATCTTTGGTGATAAAGCCTGGGATGATGGTGTGGTAGGTGCGTTTGCCGGGTGCTAGAGCATTGGGATGCTGCGGGTCGAGGGAAAACGACCAGCCACGGTTTTGCAGGCTAATGCCGGTGCCCGGTACTACGATGCCAGAGCCAAAGCCTTCAAAGTTGCTTTGAATGAATGACACCATATTACCTTCATCATCAGCGGTTGCCAGGTAAACGGTGCCCCCCCTTAATGGATTGCCATGAATGGGGTCAATGGCGTCTTGGCCAATAAGCTCTGCGCGTTGCGAAAGGTACTCATTCGATAGCATCTGCTCAACGCTCGGCTGCATAGATGAGCGCTCAGTAATGTAGTTTAAGCCGTCTACGTAACCAAGTTTTGTAGCCTCTATCCGGCGGTGGATAGTGTCTATCTGATCATTTGACTGTTCGCCTAAAGATTCAAGAATACCCAAGGCTTGAAGCACAATTAATCCGCTGCCGTTGGGAGGAATTTCCCAAATATCATGGCCGCGATATCGGACACTTATGGGTTTGACCCATTCTGGTTTGAAAGCTTGTAAATCTTCTTTGCGTAAGAAGCCGCCATGCTGACGTGAAAAGGCATCCATCGCATCCGCTAGGCTGCCTTGATAAAACGCATCCGCATGGCTATTGGCAATTTCACGCAGCGTTTTTGCCATATCAGGAGAGCGCCAAATGTCACCTGCTTTGGGAGCCTGCCCATTGGGAGTGAAGTGCGTAAACCAGGAGGCAAATTCATCTGTCCCGTATTTTCCATAACGCTCTTCTGCACTTTTCCAGAGTTGGCTGGCTACTGCTGATACAGCAAAACCTTCGTCAGCTAATTCTATTGCTGGCGCTAACAACTGCTCAAAAGGCAGTTTACCAAAACGCTCTGAAAGCGCAGCCCAGGCGCCTGGCGCACCGGGTACTGTGATTGGCACTAATCCATGGGCGGGCATTTCCTCATGACCCAGGGCCTTGACGGCATCACATGAAATACTCTTTGGCGCAGGGCCGCTAGCATTGAGGCCATGTAGTTCACCTTTTACCCACACAAGAGCAAAAGCATCGCTACCAATACCATTAGAGGTTGGTTCAACGACGGTTAAAGCAGCAGCTGTAGCAATGGCAGCATCAATGGCATTGCCACCTTTTCGTAACATATCTATGCCGACTTGTGCAGCAAGCGACTGAGACGTAGCGACCATTCCACGTTTTCCAAACGTGACCATACGGCGTGAGGCGGAAGGGTAATAGTGTGGGTCAGTATGCATTGTGATTCCTATTTAGATGTGGCATCTAGACGGCGAGCCATTAGGCGGCGCTGTTTCATATAGCTATAAATACTGTAAATCACAGAAACAACCGCCAGTGTAAGCAGCAGCGCTGATATTGGCCGAGTGAAGAAGAGCGTCCAGTCAGTGCTTGTCTGGAAGGCCCGTCTTAAGTTGGTTTCTGCTATAGGGCCCAATACAACGCCAAGTACAAGAGGTGCTAGCGGATAATCCAGTTTTTTAAGCAGATATCCCACTGCACCAATGCAGGCAAGTAGATAAAGGTCGGATAAGCGGTTGTTCAGGGTGTAAGTACCAATTGCACAGCAAGCTAATACAACGGGAACAACAATATACTTAGGTACATTTAGTAGGCGTAAAAAAGCCCTCATTAAAATAACGCCTATTAACAGCATGAAGACAGAAGCTATCGCCATGGCAATAAACATGCTGTAAACCAAGTCGGGATGATCAAGTATTAAGCGCGGGCCAATGCTGATGCCGTGTACCATGATGGCTGCCATGAGAACTGCATCGGCGGGAGACCCTGGTATGCCTAACGCTATCAATGGTATTAAGCTGCCGCCTACCGTTGATGAGTTGCCTGACTCAGAAGCAACAACGCCCTGTGGTTCACCCTTACCAAAAGTTTCTGGGTGCTTAGACGCTCGTTTAGCTTGGTCGTAAGCTAATAGATTAGAAATTGAGCTACCTGCACCGGGTACTGCACCAATAAACACACCGAGCAATGATGAGCGTATAACATTGGCGGGCTTCAATAAGATGTCTTTTATGGTTTGCCAAAGGTGAGGGCGCATATCTCCACTGATTAATGCGCCAGAAGAGGGCTGTTTGTCTCCGGCGGCAGGCTCTAATTCGGAGAGTAGCTGGCTCATGGCGTACATGCCTATTAATACAACCAGGAACGGTATGCCCGCGGTCAGGATTTCATAGCCAAAGGTAAAACGCTCGCGCCCCATGAGTGGGTCAGGCCCAATAGTGGCGATGCCGATACCGATTAGACCCGCGATTAGCCCCCTGATAAGAGAGTCACCCACTAGGCTTGCTATGACAGTCAAAGCAAAAATAATAAGCGCAAAATATTCCCAGGGCCCTAACTTAACCGCTAGAAGTGCGAGTGGAGGCGCGGCCACGATCAGCACAGCAATAGAAATAATAGAGCCCACGAATGAAGCAAATAATCCCAAGGATAGTGCTTTCCCAGGATGACCTTGTCGAGCCATAGGGAAGGCATCAAAGGTGGTTGCAACTGATGAGGGCGTGCCTGGGATTCCCAGCAGAGCGGCACTAAATAAGCCACCGCTTAGTCCACCTACGTAGACAGATAGCATGACCGCAATGCCCTGCATGGGGGGCATGGCAAATGTAAGAGGCAACGTAAGGACTATGGCCATGGTAATCGTAAAGCCGGGTATTGCGGCGGCAACAATACCTGCAAAAGTCGCTACTGCCATGAGTAATAGCGTATAGGGCTCGGTCACGCCCCCTAGCGCTACGAGGAAAGCATCAGTCATAGGTTACGTTACCATTGAGCACGAGGAAGATAGATGTTGAAGGCCTCAGAAAATAAATAGTAAGGCCCAGCAGAAAAGAGAATGGCGACGAAGATGGCAATCGCTACGGTAGTAGCCTTCCTGGGGGCTAGGTAAAGCTGTGTAGTAAGCAGATATACAAAAGTGCTGATAATAAATCCCGCAATAGGCATTGCTATCATATACACAGTAAATAGCACCAGGTTGATGATGACGGCTTTAAGTGCGGTTAGTCTTCTCCAGGCAATGCAAAAGGTTGTACGCGGTAAGCCGTGTTTGGAGAGTTCAAAGATAACTGCCATGCCGCATAAAATTGCAATACTGAAAAAGATAATTTGTGGGAAAGTACCTGCACTCATGGGTTCCCAACGAGAGGCCGGCAATGAGCCGGCCTTGAAGGCCATGAATAAAGCACCGAGGGCGATGATAAGGTAAGACAGCACTTGTAACGCCGGGATTAGAGCTGTCTCTGCGCTTCTGCGCTCCATAAAAACCTCCTAAAGCACAACGTTACCTTAATTAAGGAGGTGGGCGTTGTTTTCAATGAACTCGTTATTACGCTCTAAATAAGCGGTATAGTCTTCTCTGTTAAGGTAACGCACTGTGCCGCCTACATTCTCAATGTCGGTTTTAAACCCTTCACTATTAGCGACATTTTTAAGCGCACTTTCCAGTGTTGAAACGACCGACTCGGGTGTTCCTTTGGGCACAACAACCCCACGAGTAACTAAAAACTCAAGATCATGCCCCAGTTCTTTAAGTGTGGGTGTATCAGGTAGTTCTTCAATGCGTTCAGAAGTAGCCGCTGCTAACACGTTCAAATCGCCATTTTCTACGAAGGCGCGTGCTGAGTAATAGTCCTCTATAGCCACTGTGATATGCCCACCCGCGAGCGCACGTAACCTTTCTCCAGTCCCTTCATACCCCACATAGCCAAACTGAGTGCCTGTGGATTCTTCAAATTGCACTGCCCATAAGTGTGGAATACCACCTAATGTAACGCCCATCCGATACTCACCTGGGTTTGAGGTGACATCTTCGAGCATGTCTTCGAGTGTTTCCCAACCAGTATCGGCATTTACTACGATGACCGAGTTATCGCTGGTCATCATGGAAACGACATCAAAATCGTCCCAGTTGAGATCTGTCACCCCCGAATGGTGCGCGATCAGCAAACCTTCATGTATTTGCGAAATAGTGTATCCATCGCTATCTCGGCGTGAGGCTTCACGCAGTCCTACCGTTCCACTTGCTCCAGGCATATTAATCACAGGCACCGCTTGGCCTAACTCTGTTTCAAGATGTTTGCTTACCAAACGCATTAGCAAGTCGCTGCCGCCACCTGGCCCCCAGGGCACAATAAATTCGATTGGCTTTTCAGGATAATTATCAGCAGCTGTTGCAAAGGCGGGTATAGAAAGTGCTGCTGCTAAGGCGGTGGTAGTGAATAGCGATTTAAGTGTCATTGTTTACCCCATTGATCCATGAATTGTTGTGAGTTTTGGCGTGTTGAGTGGTGTTACTTATAAGTTTTTGTAAAGTTTGAGTTATCTTTACGGAATAATAAGCCCTCCATAAACCAGGGCGCCCATAACCACAAAGGCGGGGTGCGTGTTAAAACGAATCAGTGCTATAGCGGCGACTATGCCAATGATCAGGGTATGAATCGTCCCGCTGGTATTAAGGCTTTCGAGCAGAAACCCCAAGGTCAGCCAGGCCATCATCATGGCGATGACTGGGCGCACCCATTGGCTCATGCGCTTAACCCGGGGGGAATCACGATGACGGTAGAGCAACCCTAACGCGCCTAACATGAGTAGCAGCGTAGGGATCACTGTGGCAGCTACGGCAATGAAGGCACCGCCAATACCCGCTACTTCATAGCCCACATAGCCGGCCATTTTGGTCGCGATAGGGCTAGGTAATGCGTTGCCGAGGGCTAATGTTTCCGCGAAGGTTTGTGCGGTCATCCAGCCATAACGGCCAACCACTTCGGCTTCGATCAGTGGAATAATGGCCGGGCCGCCGCCATAGCCGATAATGTTTGGGATAAAAAAGGCTAAGAAGAGATCCCAATAAATCATGCCGCTCCCTCCGCTTTTTTCTTACCGGCAGGGCGCAGGAGGGCGGCAAGTAGAATGGCGCCAATCACCCAGCCTGGATGAATGCCAAGCCAGTAGATCAGCCCGGCGGCAATGATGGCCATGGTAATGCTGACCAGCCAGCCAAGAGCGGCCTGGGATTTATCAAAAAAGTCCCAGGTGAGCTGCGCCATCATCACCATGACCACCGGCACCACGGCTTGGCCCATGCCGCGAATCCAAGCCACATCGCGGTAGCGGCTGAAAATGCCTAACATGACAATCATCGCCACAATCATTGGGACGATAATAGCAATGACGGCCGCAATACAGCCGACGACTCCCCCTACACGATAGCCAATATAGCCGGGCATCTTGGTGGCAATGGGGCCGGGTAAGGTATTGCCAATCGCCAGTACATCGGCAAACTCTTCATCGGTTAACCAATGGTGACGGGTGACGACCTCGGCGCGCACTAATGGGATCATGGCGGGGCCGCCACCGAAACCAAAGATGCCGATGCGGAAAAAGGCCCAGAAAAGTTGCCAGGAGGTGGCGGGTGGTGTCATTGATGCATATCCCGCGAAGCCAAAGAGGAGATCAGAAGCATACCTAGACCTTATTTATCGTTTGTAGGTTAAAAAATCGATTATCTTGTCTAAAATAGAATATAGGTAGTGCCCGACCCAACGTCAACAGTCAAAACAGAATGGACAGCGGGAACTGAGATAAACAAAGGACATCGTGATGAATAATTCTCTACCTACGTCAGCCAATTCAGTAGGGCCAGTGGGGCCAGCAGGTACCGCATCAAGTCGCGTGTTTGATCATTTACGCAAGGATTTGGTGGGTGGGCGTTTTGTGGCCGGTGAAAAGCTCGCTATCAATGCCCTCAAAGAGCGCTATCAAGTCGGTTTGAGCCCGCTGCGAGAAGCGCTCAATAGATTGGCGGCTTATGGGTTGCTGGTGCAGGAGAATCAGCGCGGCTTTCGGGTGCCGAAGCTATCGCGGGATGAACTGGACGATATTGCCCAAATGCGCCTAGAAATGGAGGGGATGGCGCTAGAGCGAGCTATTGCTAACGGTGACTCGCTTTGGGAGGCCGATTTGCTTGCCGCCGCACATCGCCTGAAACGGGCCGATATAACCCTGGATAAAGGCGAAGAGTGGGAGCATCTGCATACACAGTTTCACCGCACCCTGGTGGCGCCGTGTGGGTCAGTCTGGTTATTGCGTTTTATTGAGCAGTTACACGACCAGTTCGATCGCTACCGACGTTTGGGGCCAAAAATGCCGACGATACGTCAAGAGCTGGACGAACAGCATCATCAGCTGGTGGAGCTGGCGCTACAGCGGGATGCTAAAGCAGCGCGTGAATTAATGGACGACCATATCCATAAATCCTATGAAGTCGCCCTGAAGCGCTACCAAGAGCACGTGTAGTTGGTCATGAACAGTTGGTAAACTGCTGCGCATAAAGCGTCGGCCATCGCCGACCTAACCATGATCATGAGGGTGCTATGCACACAGATAACCAACACGCAGATGACCAAGTAGCCGCGCAAACGCTGAACTGGGTGCGCACCTTCATTGTCGCCCACGATATTTGCCCGTTCGCTCAGCGGGAGCTAGCGCGTGAAGCCATCCGCGTTGAGGTTGTGCGCTCTAAAAAAATTGAAGTGGCGCTTGAAGAGCTGATGGTCGAGGTAGCGTGGCTGGACGAACACCCTGAAACTGAAACGACGCTGCTGGTATTTCCTACGCTTTTTAAAAGCTTTGATCACTACCTGGATTTTGTTGAGCTGGCCGAAAGTATCTTGGTCGATCAGGGATATGAAGGGGTCTATCAGCTCGCTACTTTTCATCCCGATTACTGCTTCGACGGGGCTGAGCCCGATGACGCTGCCAACTATACCAATCGCTCTCCCTATGCCATGGTGCATCTGCTACGTGAAGAGAGTGTTGAAAAGGCGATCGAGTTTTACGGCGATACCGATGCGATTCCTGAGCGCAATATCGCTAAGTTAACGGCGATGGGCAGCGACGCCGCTGAGCAACAGTTACAGCACTGTTTTGACGTGCACGGCTCGGGTTTGAACTAATGGCCAAGCTTTAAAATTAACGGTCAGGCTTGTGAATCACTAGCTGATGCTTGCCTTTACTTTTAGCCGCATACAGGGCGCTATCCGCAAGTTGTAGCACCGTTTCAATATGCAGGCCGTGGTGCGGCCACCAAGCAGCGCCCAAACTACAGCCCACATGAGCGCGCTTATTTTCCGGTAGTAAAATGGGTTGGGCTATAGCAGTAAGTAAACGCCTGCTCACTTCGTGGGTAAGCATTTCCAGGTACTCCTGCTTGGTTTTAAGCACCATAATGAACTCATCACCCCCTAAACGTGCGACCACGTCACCACTGCGCAGGGCGTTTTTCAGGCGCTGGGTGATCTCAATAAGTAGCAGATCACCCGCATGGTGGCCCAGTTCATCGTTGACCTGTTTGAAACCATCCAGATCGATATACATGACCACCATACTTTGCTGGTTTCTTTCCGCTTCTGGGATAGCAAGCTGAAGGTATTGATTAAGAAATGCGCGATTAGGTAAGCCTGTTAATGGGTCGGTATTGGCTAAATCCTCTAAGCGATTAATCGTTTGCCGCTGATCCAGCAAGCGGCTAACCATATTGCGCATTGAGGTTGATAGGCGCTTAAGCTCTGGAGAGCCCTGTTCCAATGGCATGACGTCATTATGCTCACCGTGTTGCATTTGATCGGCGGCTTTTGCTAAGCGGGAAAGAGGAGCCACCATGCGTGATGCAATCGTCCACCCAATCATCGCAAAGAGCAGCGCCAGAAGTATGCCTATACCCATAATGGCCGCCTGGAGCTGCTCAACCGCGGCAAAGGCGCTAGCCACGGGCTTACGGCTAACCGCAATCCAACCCAAGCCAGGAAAGTCTTCAAAACCGTTGCTGCGCGCATAGCCGGTCATATATTGCTCACCGCTTGGCCAGGTTTCAATGGCCCATTGAGGTGATGTCGTGGTAGGGCCGGGTAGGTGATCCAGACTGGCTAGTGATTGACCAATAAGCGTCTCTGGGCCCAGCAGCACGGTACCGTCAGCTGCAAGCAGTAGCATCTCGGTATCTTGCCGTTGCTTGGTAGGAGAAAACATGGATTGCTGAATATATTCGGCCCACTCCCAGCTTAAATGTACTGCCAAAATGCCTTGAAGCTGTTCGTAGCGGTCAAACACCGGGGTGGCAATATCGACAAATTTCAACTCTTCACCACTTGGGTTAGGCAGCAGTTGTGCGAGGAGCACTGCTTCATGCACGTCCCCCACCCAGAGCGACTCACGCCCTTCAATAAAGACGGGGCGTTGTGCTATTGAAACCCCTTCTAAAATTCCCCCGGTCGCTGCTTGAACAGTACCTTGCCTATCGGTGAAGCCGATCCACGATACAACGTTATGAGTGCTCTGGAGTAGCTCTAACTGTTCACGCAGCAGGCGAGTATCACTATCGTTAGTGAAGGCTTGGATACCTAGCAGCAACTTAACTTCTTTGATACGAGCATCCATGCTGCGATCCAGCTTATCCACCATTTGATAAGCGGCTTCAGAGGCAGCCTCGCCAATCGTAGCCTCCATTTGCTGCGCCGACTCACGGGAAGCCACCCAGCCAAGCAGCAGGGTAGTGGCAAACACCAAGGCAGCAATCAGGGCGATAAACCGCGAGTGCAGTGAGAAGCGAGAGAATAACCTGGCATGAAAAAACATAATTTGCCATCACAGAGAAGGGAGATGCTTAATTGCATTGTCATTAGGTGGGGAAACGTACCTTATTCTGTCGATATTTGCATTTAACGAGCCGCTAATTTTTATGACCTGAAGCGGAAGGCCAATGGAAAAAGGGCCAGCCAAGCTGGCCCAAAAACATGAATTAAAACTCTTCCCAATCAGGTGTGGCATTGGGCAGTTTTCTAGTTGAGTAAGCGTTAGACGCTGCAAGTGCCTGCGGTGATGAAGAGGCGCTGGGGGTTTCCGAGCCACCGTGCGCTACGCGCTTAAGTTTGAAGGTCGTGACTAACTCGGCCAAACGAGTCGCTTCATCCTGGAGTGAGGCTGACGCGGTGCTGGTCTCTTCAACCAGTGATACATTTTCCTGGGTCGCCGAGTCCATCTGGGATACCGCTGTGCTGACCTGGCTAATGCCCGACTCCTGCTCCTTTGCGGCGAGAGCAAGTTCTTGCATCATTTCCGTCACTTTACGAATAGCTTCGTTGATCTCCGCCATATCATGGCCATTTTTCGCTGCTTGTTCCGCACCGACAACAATACGCTGTGAGATATCTTCAATCATGGTGCGTATTTCTTTCGATGAGGTGGAGGTCTTTGTTGCTAATGAACGAACTTCGCTGGCCACCACCGCAAAGCCTCTGCCGTGCTCGCCAGCCCGGGCAGCTTCTACCGATGCATTCAACGCCAGGATATTGGTTTGAAAGGCGATCGAGTCAATCACCTGGATAATGTCATGGACTTTGTGCGAGGTCTCTTCTAATTCCCGCATCAGTAGGCTGGTGCGTTCAGATGCCTGCTTACCACTATTCGCCTGTTGTGCGGCGTCCTGGGTCAATTGCTGTGCTTGACCGGCAGTATCTGCGTTTTGCCGCACAATCGATGAAATTTCATCCATACTCGCGGCGGTTTGCTGCAAAGCTGCGGCTTGTTGCTCTGTACGCGAAGCGAGGTCTTGGCTGCCGCTAGCGATTTGCGTAGAACTAGAGGCGACGGCTTCGCTACTTTGATTGAGCGTACCGATCATCTCTTCCAGGCGCTCCTGCATATCCTCCATGGCACTATAAAGGCGGCCGATCTCGTTACGCCCTAGGGCGTCGATATGGCTGGTCAAATCCCCCTTTGCAATGTTTTCGCAAATGCTGACTGCCCGCTGTAGAGGGCTGATGACGAGCCGGTTAATCATTATTTGTACCACAATATAGAGTACAATCGCGGTTAAAATGAGAACACCTACGGTAATACCAAAAATGACGCTGTCGCGCTGTGCTTCCGAGAGAACTTGGCTGCCTCTGCTCAGTGCATAATCATTAAAATTACTGATCGCAGTGCTAAAGCCAGCGAACTTCTGATTAATGGGATCACGGTATTCGTCCAATGCCTCATAGCGCTCGTTGGCTAAGGAAGCTCTGAAAAAGTCACTGCCATC
>NZ_JAINWD010000064.1:0-14327 GCF_021021315.1 Halomonas sp. IOP_14
TCGCAGGTTCGAATCCTGTCGCTCCGACCAAAAAAGTTTACTAAAAACCGTCGCTTATGGGTCAAACCTAGCGACGGTTTTTTGTTGGTTGGTAAAAATTTGGGAATATTTTGGGAAAACTCTTGCTCTTCTGTAGCTGTCGAGCAAGGTTGCAAACACTCGAAGCGGCTAGTCGTCACACAGAGCGCAACGATCAACGTCATCTACATCTATTATCAGTTTTCCTGACCAAGCCTTGCGCAGCTTCCCTAGAACCAGTAAATGCACTCCTTCAAGCTCTCGGTCTAGTTGGAAATTAAATTTCCTTTTAAACTCAACGTATTTCTCAGGAGTAATTAAAATACTGAGGTCATCATACTTACCAGTATTGAGCCAAAAAGATCCATCGGGAGACATGCCTGTATCGAAAATTAGCCCCCAGTAGCCCCTGAACTCATTAGCTAAGGTCTCATCAACTGCATCAAAATTAACGAAGAATTGGTTGGCTGGTAAGGCGGTATATCTGGGCAGCTCGATCATTATGTTTGAATTACGAAACTGTTCTGATTCAATAAGTGTTTTTAACAATGGGCGCAGCCGACGTTGCATTGGTGAAGGGCCACGAGGGCCATCACCAGTAAAACGTCCGCCTCGTGTATTTGCTTTATCTACATCGCTCGGATCACCGTTTACCTTTTCGTGAGCGCCGTAATTGATATCGATCCGAATATGGTTCATGGGATTCCGCAAAATATCTTGAACCTCATTACTCCCAGGGCCTTTTTTACTAGGCGGAGCACCTAAGCTGCAAGTTGGCGCATGGGGCCTCGCACCGAAGCAAGCTCCTTGTCCACTGGTAGCAGCTCTTTTGAAATACGCAGGCCACCTACACTCAACGCAGATTAGCTGACGCCGCTTAGATGCAATTTCACTCTCGCTTAATTGAGCAAAATTGGTAATGTAATATGGTGTACCATCTGCAGTGCAATATGCTGTATCCATGTATTGTTCCCTAGCTGTTAAGTGCTAATTACAAAGTTAAATGAAATGCATGGCACATTGCTAGGTGTTGATTGTAAAAGTTGCTTACATTTCAGCCTTTTTGCATGCAGCTGCTCTTTATAGAGTTGTTGTATAGTTCCATCATTCAGCTACTGCTCAAGCAACGCCGCCATCGTAAACGGATTCCCCTTAGCCTGCTGCCACCTAGTGTCATGCCCATCCAAATAGTGCTGCGTCATGCTTTCGTCAGCGTGGCCCATCAGCAGCTGAATGTCATTGATCGAGGTGCCCTGTAGCTCCAGCAGGCGCGAGCCCAACGAACGAATTTCGTGGAAGGTGGGTTGCGCGCTTTTGGGCATGCTTTGAATGCTGGGTATCTGCTCGCGTAACTTCGCAAATTCCTTGGAGAGATAATCTCCGGATACCTGCGACCAGTGTGCTTTGGTTTTTCGGCTGTATATGCGTTCTGGAGTACGATGAACGATAAAGGGGGAGACAGGAGCAATGAGCCGTGACCGGCGAACCAGGTCATCCAGTGCAGGCGTCAGTTCGATCGCCACGTAAGCTGTCTTGCTGCGGTCTTTCGTTTTTTGGCGAATGTAATGCAGGCGGCCATCCCTTATATCGTCGTACCTGGCGGCCGTCACTTCGGCCCGCCCAAACAGACACAGCAGCGAGAGCTCCATCGCAATTTGCATCCAGTCGGGCGCTATCGCGTGCATGGTTTTGAATTGCTCGACCGTTAAGCGCCTGCGCAGTTTGGTATAATGGTTAGTGGTACGGGTCGGCGTTACCGGATCCCTTTCGAGCCAGCCTTTGGTTTGGGCAAACTGGAATATCTGCGATAGCACGGCACGGTACTGCACGTAGGCACTGCCTGGGTGATTCTCCGTTAGATACTCGGCGCACCAGCGAGTGTTGATGTGCTCGAGCAGCATATTGCCTGCATCCTTAATGAGCCGGTTCCCACGGCCGCGCTTTGCCTTTTTAGTCCAATCCTTCAGCTTAGGATCGGTCTCCACCCATTCCTTAAGCCAAGCATTGATCGCTACGCTCAGGGTTATGCCGGTTTCCCCCATTACACCAGCCACCAGGTCGCCGCCTGACATCAGCCGAGCATTCAGGATGCGCGCTGCGTCCTGTGCCTTGGCCCGGTCCCTACCCATGCCATGCTTGGTACCTGTGTCTGGGCGTCGATAGGTGTAGTACCCCTTATGCTCATACAGGTTAGGCTCCAGGCCTTTATTCTTCCTTTTCCGTGGCCGTGGCGGCATGTCACGCCTCCAGTACGCTATCTGCTAACTCATTGCCGGTCTGGCGTCGTTCTGCATCAAGGTCGATAAACCAGGTTCCACCGATCTTTTTAGCGGGCACGTGTCCTTCCCGGCACCAGCGGCGCATGGTGGTAGGCGAGGGCGGATTACCCTCAAAGCGCGCACGACTCCACTGTTCGAGCTCCATTAATTTACCGGTTTTCATCCTCAATCTCCCGTATAACGTTGGCCACCGGGGCCCCAACCTTGACCATCACGCCAGTCGCGTTCCTGGCGCGCAATGCTGTCGTCTATTGCCTGCTGGCGCTGCTGATCGATAAGGGCTTGCACCTCAGGGTTCTGGGCGATGCGACGCAGATTCAGCAGTTCCTCTTGCTGGCGCTGGATGATGCCGGTGGCCACCGATGCCAGTTCCCAGCAGTCGGTTGGTGTTTCGCCGTCATCCCGTACTTTCCCCAGACCATAGCAACCGCCACAGGGCTTATCGCGATTGCCTTTGATGTGATCGTGACCTGCGCCCAAGCAGATAGGGCAGTCGTCGGGAGCAAGCGCTCGCCACTGGGTTTCCCATTCCTGCAGATTGGTAATGCTATCGATGCCCTTATCAAGGTCGCGATAAAGCACCAGCCACTTTCCTTCCAAGTCCGTTCCAGCGCCCTGGTGCTGGGCAATCTCCTGAAATTTCCCGCCATGCTCTCGGTGGGTATGCGTCGCTTTGGTCATGTCTTCCCCGGGGCTGGCAGCAATGAGGGCATATCACCTGACTGATAAGCGCTTTCAACTTGGGGCAACATCCAGTGGCCAACCGTGTTCCCGTTGGGCAACACGATATGCGCGAGAAACTCCTCCTCGAACTCGGTAATGCCAGACTCAACCGCTTCCAGCTTGGCTTTAATGACCAAGGCAAGGGCGCGCCACCGCTGCCGGCATGCTTGCTCCCATGCCTTAGCAGCTTGCGCCGGCGAGCGTTCACGACCGGTTTCGGTTTGCGTAAAGTCTCGGCTGCTCTGGTCGGGCATGGAAAGATCGAAGCGGATCCGGCGTCCGTGCATTTGAAAAGCCATCACTGCGGTACCGCCATCCCAGCCGTACATAAAACCGCTGGCGCCGTACCGTGATACGGTTTGCTCAATCTCAGCACGGCTGCGCTCACTGGATACGCTGGTGTTCTCCGCGTATCGGCTCACTTGCCACCCCCTAAGGCTGGAAGGCCTTCTTCATCGATCAACTGGCCGGCGGGCATGAAGTCACTACCTGGTGCACGCTTGAGGAGCTTAAGCCTTTCGTTTTCAGCGCGGGCGCTATCCACTAATTGCGCAGATACATCGCTAACGGCCTTGGCTCGCTGGATTTCTTCCTTCAACGCATCCCCCTTGATGCTCTCATCACCCAAGCGCTCAAGCTGGGCAAACAGGTGGTTGCGTAGGTCGTCGATTTTGTTCTTCATGCCTGCTTGCTCCTGCGGTTGATTTTGCGGTTTAGGGCCCCGCGCAGTTGAACGATTTGCGGCAACGGCTCGGGTAGGTTGAGGTAACTGTTGCGGCGCATTAACTCGGCTCGGCTGATTAGCTCCAGATTGGCTGACGCGAAGTTGCGCTTGTCGCCGTCGCGGAATATCACAGCGTGGCCTTTTGGTACCGGCCTGCCGTTGTGCTTTTCCCACTCAATGTGGCTGACGGCTACCCAGTCCCGGGGTGGGTATCCGGTGTCGGTCATCTTGCGTTCCAGGTAGCCATCTTTAGTGACTCGCTCGCTGCCGATCGGCAACCACGTTGCTGGTTTTTGGCCTTTCTTGAAGCGAGTGCGCTCGCTACCAGGTGGGCTGAAATGCGTGCCCTTGTTCCAGGGTGTTAAGTTAGGCTTAAAGCAGCCTGGCTTTTCGCGCTCCATGTACTCGGTTGATTTCCGCCAACCGTGGTTAATGGCCTGATTTTTGATACTGGAAACGCTTCGGCGAAACATTCGCGCCAGAGTGGCGTTGTTGGTATCTGGATAGTTCCTTTCCAGCGCGGCTAGATCCTCCGGAGACCAAGGCTTGCCATTGTTGGCGAGGTAGTCAGTCATGGTTGGTGTCCCCAATGATGCTGATGAGGCCAGCTTTTATGATCGCTTTTGACATGTCAGCTACCTCCTAGCTGCTTAAGCGGACGCGATAAGGCGTTCATGCTGGTTAAGATGACCGCCTTTCTTCGCTCGGCGTCTTCGTGCGCTTTCGCGTTCAGCTCGGCGAGATGCGCTTGCATATCCACTTGATCGACGAGTGCCTGCCCACGCTTGCCCTCGCCATAGCGGCGGGAAATGGTGGAAACATGTACGCCGTGGCGTTTTGCTAACTCGCTCAGCGTGACCCGCTCGCCGGTGGCGGGATCTTTCGTGTATATCGCGCTCATGACTGCACCTCGCTGTCCTCATTTTTTTCGCCGGCGTCGCCCTCTGTTGGCGCTGGCGTGTTGAATATCCGGTCAAACTGTTCGTCAAAATTCATAGCGGGCCTCTACATGCCGCCAATGGCGCGTTGAGCGTCTTCGGCGGGGTAGTTGGGGTTGTGATAGCAAAACTCCGAGCGGATCCGGTGGGGGAAGTGGTACCCATCGCAGTAGCATGTCTGGTACCGCCAGCCGCGCCGATCCGCCCACTTATCGATGCGTAGCGTGTCGAACTCCCCACAGCTTTTGCAGCGAATGCGGCGTAAATACTCAGCGGGGTGCTTGGCTTTTACCTGGCGGGCACCGCACGACCGGCACCGACAATGCCGGCGGCGATTGCCGACGATGATTCGCTGACCAAGCCGGTTGAGCATGTACATACGCCAGCCCCCTCAAAACTGAACCAGCTGCTGAAACGGCACCGTGTCAGGCATGGCCAGCTGTGCCGGTGAGGTGGCGTCGGTTTCTAACGCGGGAGCAGCGGGGCGCATGCCTGGGCAGTGCTCCTCCGCGATGCCTTTGTAGTCCGGCTGGCCGGTGCGCTTTTCCAGCGGTACGCCGCGGGCTTCTTCGGCGGCCCATATCGCTGCATCCGTGCAGTAGCTAACCAGCCAGTCGGATTGTTCTTCCGCTTCGTGTTGGGATAGCTGGCCCAGGACGGCTATCGAGAGAAGCATGATGGCCACCCATAGGGCTTTAGCGGCTTGGTTGCTCATACGGCACCGCCTTGGCTGTCATGGAGCAGCTGCTGCAGATGGTCATGAATGGCGCTGATCTCGCGTTGTGCCGTTTCATGGCGGCTGTAGTAGCACTCGAACTTGCAATGGCTTTCGTGCTGAGCATTGCGATTTGCCAGCCACGTTTGGCAGAAAATTCCGTGTTGGCAGGTTTCCAGCAGCACCGCATATTTGCGCTGCAGGTTGATGGCTAGCGCCAGCTCCTGGCAGGGCATCAGCGTGAAAAGGAACGCGGTGTTGATGCCATTGGCCTGCAGCGTGTCGATAACGGGTTTGGGGTTATGGAGATTCATGCGAATACCCTCCCCACATCACGGCGTGACACAGAACGGCTGGCGCTGACCTGCTGGCGCGTGCGCATGGGAGGGCGGTGGCGCATGGTCTCTGCATCTGGGTTGATGCCGCTGACAAGCAGGGCGATCAATAGTGGAGCGATCCAGCCGCGGCGCATGGCCTCGGCAACGGCGCCAGCGGCTTTGAAGACGCCCAGTTTGTGGTAACCCTTCTTAAGACTGCCACGCACAGTTTCAGGTGAGCGACCGGTAGCCTTGGCAATCTCTTTGTAGGTGTTGCCCGCTGCCAGCAGCATCATGTCGACCGCTTCGGTGCGGGTTAGGCCCAGGCTGCCGCGTTCTGGGTTGATTCGTGCTTGCCAGTTGCCTTGTGTGATTTGCATTGAGACTCCCCTTCAGCGCATAAATTATGTGCTTGAGTATGCGAAAGCTCATAATTTATGTCAATGCGAAATCTCATATTTTTATTAAGACATAAAAAAACCGTCCAAATGGACGGTTTTGGTGTGAAGCGGCTTTTGCTCAGTGGAGCTGAGTATGGGCCAGCAAGCCACGCATCTGGTTACGTGGTGTCTTGTGAGGAATTACCCGTATCTGATGGCTGCTTCTTAATTCGGCAGCGATCTCTCGGTAGACTTTCTGCTGGTCTGCATTACTGCCCGTTGGCTCTTTGCATATGAAAACGGTGTCTTGTGGCATGCCTCCGTGTCTAGCCAAGCGATTCATCTGCATGATCCAGCGATCACCCTTATCGATTATGCTCTTTGTATCATCCAGGTCGAACGAAAGGGGGCGAATAGCTTGGGCAGTAATGCCACCTTTTTGCCAAACGAAAGGGAAGGTAACGTGATACAGCTCATCACCCAGCTTCTCCTCTCGGTAGGTGCGATCAGTGAACTGCTCCTTGAGTAACGTGTTGATACGACGCTTCAGCTTAGTTTCTGCGTCTTCTCGCTGTGTAAAATCATGGCAAACATAGCGATTGAATAGCTCTTGCAGGGTTGCGGTCGGGTCGTCGGTAGCAATGGTACCCGGCTGGCTAAATCGGAACATCGTCTCGCTAGGTGCGGTTAGGTGCTTGAATAGGCCTAGCTGCAAAGCGGTGTCTGAAGGATGTGCATTAGCCAGTTCAGCGACTCGGTGAATTTCTTTGGCAAAGGCTTGCCGAGCGTTCGTGAAAACAGCTGGATCTAGCTTGTCGAAGAAATTGGTGACGCGTTTGCGCGTACGCGTTTCGACCATTTCCAGGAATTGGCCATTATTACAGACCATGACGATTCCCAGGTTCGCGAACTCACCTGTCTCGGGGTAGGGTTGAAAGCGCAGCACTGCGTAGTTGCAGATGATGCTCATACCATTCTCCAAAAATCGCCATTGTGGATGCGGTTAAGTAAATCAAAGCGCTCATCCAGTGTGGGCTGAACTAGTGATTCATCATCCCACATATCTTTATAGACCCATTCTTCGGGCAAAAGGTCGATGATCGTATCCCAGTCGCCCAGTGCCTTGTCAAGTGCATGAAGATGCTCTGACTTGATCAGCAAATCATCAAATTTTGTCTTTTCTTCGCTAAAAACATGATTCTCTATGCATTCGGCGTCATTGCTTGGAAGATCAAATGCAACATTATGGTCGATCACCACAAGCTGGCTGGAAGGTTCCCAGAGTAAATTAACGTTGCCGCCTTTCTCTGTGAGTCGCCGATCTCCATTTCTAACCCATCTATCGAACACTAGCACACGCTGCTTTAACTCGGGAGGTATCTAGGACACCTGCGGGTAGATGAGTGTTGTGGCATTAACCACTAGCTTGGAGGCAAAAGCATGGCCTCCATCCAGCTCGTCGGCGCCATCAATGGCTGTGAAGCTTATAAGCCCTTGAGGTATCGTCATGATGCCATAAGGAGGTATCGGGAGCCCAAGCCGTAAGCCAAGTTCTGCACAGATCAGTTCGGATGTTAGAGCCGCTTTACCAGCGCCCCCAACCCCTTTTACAACATAGATATCGCCCTGGGTATCTCGTATGAAAAACGGGCGACATACACCTTGTTCGGAGCGTCTGAGAATTTCAGCGGCCTCAAGTTGCAGTGGGGCCATGCTTGCTCCCTATATGGTTTATTTTCTGATGGCATGTGCCTGGTCGCTAGTCGCTATTGATGGCTCATCTGCGACTTATAGCTTGGTTTTTGCCTCAACCGCCACGCCTATAATTCGGCAATTACCATTGATTGGAATCAGCGGATAGGCGGGGTTCAGCGGTTTCAGGTACTTCTGCCCACCGTCCGTGACAAGCTTTTTAAACGTAGCTTCATTGCTTTCATCAAGCTGAGCTACCACCAGCTTGCCCGGCACCGCTTCTATGCCGGTATCTACCAGCACCAGCGTGCCCTCTGGGATGCTGGGCCTGACTCCTGCTGGCGCCGTCATTGAATCACCACTTACCTCTAGCCAGAAAGCAGGGCCTTTGGCTTCGTAGTCGGTGCTCTCGTGTTGATCTTCCATTCCGGCTGGGTAGGGTACGACGCACTCGGCAAACTTTCCTGCTTTAACACTTGAGATAAGCGGGTAGCGATAGTAACGCAGCGGGGTTGGCGCTATCGATAGGTTGTTATCTGAGGCATTACTTTCAGCAGCATCAGTCATTTCGCCTTTGCCATCTGTTAACCAACGATAGCTCACGCCTAAAGCGTCCGCGATTTTCAGCAGGTGCGTAGAACCCAGGTGCCTACCTGTCTCTAGGTTCGAAATGGTGGCTTGGTCGATGCCTGCTTTCTCAGCTGCCTTAACTTGGCTCAGCTTCGCATGCTTTCGCGCCAGCTTTAAACGATCTTTTAATTCCATGTAGTGATTATTATGCGTGTACTCATAGCGTTGCAAATGCGTTTGCTCATGGTCTATTCTATGAGAATTCGCATAAGAGGGCGTCCGATGACTACCGTATTTAAAAATCTTGTCAGCCATTTTGGTGGGCAGTTGCAAACCGCAAAAGCTCTCAACGTGAACCAGGGAGCTGTCTCTAACTGGGTTTGTGGCAAGCACGGCATGTCTCCTGCAGTAGCACTTCGCGCAGAAAAACTCACAAATGGCAGATTTACAGCTGCCCAGCTTTGCCCATCCGTTTTTAGTGAGCCACCGATTAATGGGGCGGCTTCTCAGTGATTCCAGTATATGAGCCAGCGCAAAACAGCACAGCCCACGGTGCTGGTCTGTTTGGGTATACAGCTCTTATGAGGTGCAGACATGTTTAGAAATATCGATGGAATGCAGCAGTGGCAGCTGGAAATGGAGCTTTCCCACTTGATCGGGTGGCTAATAGCCACTCGTCATTCCGCTGAAGAAGCTGAAGAGAGCGTCCGGCAACATCGTACGGCAGAGAAGGAGACGCTGGCGCAGATCAGCAAAGTGCGCCAGCAGCTTGGCTTGCCGGATAGTGAGATCGATCAGTCGTCTAATTCATTCGATTTAGAGGGAGACTGAAGATGCCTGATGTAAGCGTTCAGCCCGTGATTGTTCAGCCAACCAGAGCAAGCTTCCAGCGCGGGGCCGGACAGTTGGAAAGATTGAATCTCATTGTTCAGCGCAAGCAGCAGATCGTCATTGCTCATGGCACGTACGTGTTCTGGCAGCCAATGATGCTTCTCTATCGCAGCAAGTTCAGCCCCTTGTCTATCGGTGAGAGGCTCCCATGGTGCAAATCTTTCGGAGCGAACCTTCTCGGAGTAACAAAGCAGCAAATACTCTTTAAATGCTGCAGTCACTACTTTTTTGGCAAGCAAATCAATCGATACGCCAGGATTTTGGCTTTCAAGTTTGGTTTTGTATTCACCAATAAGTCGGTTGAATTCCGCCGAATAGTGCATCTGTTGAATTTCAGCCACGCCGCTTTCCTTCTGTTGGTGGATGGTGTCGCTGCTACCACTCTAGTGGGCTTCGACTTGGCTTTCTATCTGTGGGGTTCGGTATGAACTGTGAATCCGGCAAGCCATTCAACCATACGTCGATCAACGTCGCTCAACGCCTGTTCCTTGAGCGTCACTGCTTTCCAGCACATCAATTGCCGCCTGAATTCTCTCTATCAGCTCACGACCTTGAGCTGGTGTCATCGCGAAAATTTGTGACTCTTGAGCTTCCTCAGTTTTTTGGAGCGAGTGACTCAGAAAATGGAGCTTCAGAGCAATGATGTCATGCGAGGGGACTGGCCCTATCTGCCAGCCGGCTACAGGAAAAAGTGAGATGTCATCGGCCATGAGTGTTCCTGATATTGAGATGTGTGAGAGCACTCAATTTAGCCTCAGGGCGCTTAATTTGCGAGTGGATGGGGGCGAGGTATGAGCAAGCTGCTAACGGACAACACGCTAACGCAGCCACTGCGTTCCACGGCTTTTTTTGCTGATGAACGGTCGGGGTTTCCCAGCGCTGCCCACATGCTTGATAGCCGCGTGTGGTTCGAGGAAGGCAAGGGAGGCGCTTTAGAGCTGCGCTTTGCCTGCCGCGTTCAGGTGGTTGAGTACCTGTGTTTTTGCATGGGTGAAGGCTACTTGTTGTTTAAGCAGATCGACGTGGTTAAGGGGCGATCAGTTTTTTCAGCCATTAAATGGAGCGTGGAGCCGCCCGTAGACCTAGGCGAATCAGTTGGCTGGGTAGATGCTGGTGGCCCTCTTTCGACACCGCCTGAAGCTGCTAAAGAGATCGAAAGCCCTGATGGTGAGGCATGGATGCCACCCGAGGAATGGGCAAGTGCTTTGGCCACTCTTAGCTCACAGCCGCCAGTGAAGAAATGGGCTGCCATTAGCTCTGGCCCTGATGGGCTTGTATCCATCGTGAAGCTAGCCAAAACCTCGCACGGTTCTTATGAGGTTCAGTTTTTCCAGGAAACGAGCGATACGAGATTGGTAGCACATTTGAATGATTCAGGCCCGGTTGCTTATGACCCTTGGCGAGATACCCGCAATGCCATGGCGCTCGCTAAGGAAGGCGTCAAGGTGGTCGAGTTCCGCAACACTATTGCGAATACGTCCGAGCCCATGCTTGCCACTCGGGACTTTGTCTGTGCTGGCCTACTGCATCATTCAGGCGATCCAGCACTCACAGTGCATGTGTTGAATGTTATTGATCGTTGTCGGGTCCATTTATCACTGACGCACACCCATTGGCCGACCCGCCGCCAAGGGCAACGTATCGATGGGGCGCTGGCGCTGATCATGGCAGTAGGGCTGGCGCTGGAAGAAAGCCGCCAGCCAGGGGAGGTCAGCGAGGATGATTGACCAAGCCAACCACTTCATTAATGGCCGTTTCCAGATCTTTGTTTTCTCCGGCCTCTATCGCCTCGCGGATTTGATGCAGTGCTTCAATGCGCGGGTCATCGTAGGTGGGGGCGTGCGTCAAGCCGGTCATGCGTCTGATGTGGTCAGCAGTGGGGTCTCCCGTGCTTTCAGGCGTTTGCTCAAGGGCTTCCAGCCTGCCGAGAATCTCAACCTGCATGAACAGCACGGCTTTCAGCATTTTCTGTGTGTCGTTTTCAGCCACGTCGTTTTCCTTCTGTTAGTGGATGGTGTCGCAACTACCACCTTAGCGGGCTTCGGCGTGGCTTTCTATTTGTGGGGGCTGCTATGAAACAGCCTGGGCATTTAGGGAGCAGAGATTCAAGCCAGCCAATGCAAAAGGCGCTGCCAACCATTGAGAGGTTGTACATAATCTGGCCTGCCACGTTCGATAGAGGATTCGTTGTATGCAGGTACGCGAAGACCTTCAATTTGAGGCGTTTGCAGAAGTGCTATTTTAGACGCCTTCCGGTCATGCTCTTCAAGGGTATGACGCTCGGCATTACGAATAAGTTTGTGATATCGCTTGCTGACTACCCTACATTGAAGTGCTTTTTCCTCTGGCCTAATCACTATATCCAGGATGGAGCTGAGAGCAACCAATATGCCGCTCACAGAAGACAAAACAGGGCTATTTATAGCCACGCCCGTCACAGCAGCACTGCCTCCAAACAAGCTGGTGAACTTGAATACAATCCCCAACCTAGCAAACAAGCGTTCCTGCAGAAGCATGTAACGAATAGCGTAATGCGCATCGCCAATGGCCTCATACATGGTTCGCTCATCATCTCTTACACGTTCGGAAAGCAGTGCGTTCATATTTCTTTACCTTTATGGCTTCGGCGTTGTTGGAGATGGCGGGGGCGGTGTTCTCAAGGGGGGCTTGTTGTTTGGGATAAGTGGCCTAGGGGCCTGGCCGCCATTGCTATTAGTAATACTCGTTTTCATGGGTGCTCTCCGTTAATCGTTGTTAAGCAGGGTTTGGCGACTTTTAGCTTACATCGTGTTGCGCATGAGCGCCCACCCTTTCCTAAGGGAGGTGCGTTATGACCGACGAACGCGCATTCCGCGGTGTCTGGATACCCGCTGAGATTTGGCTGAATCGTGAGCTCTCACTGCAAGAGAAAGTGATGCTGATCGAGATCGACAGCCTGCAGCACCCGCAGAAGGGCTGCTTTAAATCCAACAAGAAACTGGCCGAGTTTTTTGGCCTCTCGCCCAACCGTGTTTCCGAAGTGATCAGCTCGCTTAAAAAGAAGGGCTGGATTCGCGTGGATCAAATCCGTGAAGGCAAGCAGATTGTCGAGCGCAGGATCTTCATGAAGCATCCCCTCGAGAAGCCGAATGGGGGTACTCGAAAAACCGACCAGGGGTATTCGGAAAATCATGAGAACCCTATTCGAGATTCCGAAGGGGGGTATTCGGAAAATCGTGAGAACCCTATTCGAGATCTCGAAGGGGGGTATTCGGAAAACGGGGAGAACCCTATTCGAGATCCCGAAGAGGGGTATTCGGAAAACCGTGAAGAGAGGGGTTCAGGTTTAGGGGTTCAATATGAGGGGGCCAGTAAGAGGGTTGCGTCTGGGGCAAGCCCAGCCGCTGCCACTGGTGACTACCTGGGCGCTGACGAACCGCAAGCTGAACCGGCTGGGCCGCAGGAATCCGCCGATGCGTTGCTGGCGCGAATCCCCAGCGATATGCCTGGCACCCGGGATCCGAAAGCCAAGACGTTCAAGGCCTGGGCCAATTACGCCTGTGCGTATCGCCACCGGTACGGCGCTTGGCCGGTCTGGAATGAAAAGACCGGTGCCACCCTGAGCCAGTTGGTCAATCGGGTGGGTGCTGATCGCGCTCCTGGGGTGGCCGCCCACTACGTGAAGCTGAACAACCAGTATTACACCGCTCGAATGCATCCCGTGGGCCTACTGCTGCAGGACTGCGAGGCGATTGCCACGCAACTAGCCACCGGCCAGCAGGTGACCCAAGCCAGAGCGCGCCAGCTGGATAGCACGCAATCCAACCTGAGTAACGCCGAGGAGGCCAAGCGCATTATGGCCGCCCGCCGCCAACAGCAGGAGTCTTCGTCATGCTAACCGCCCAAGAGTCTGACCAGGTGCTCGAACTGGTGTACGCCACGGCCGAGGTGCTAGGCCAAGAAATTCGCCCAACCGCTGCGGTGTTGATTACCGATGACCTTAGCGGCTACCCGTTTGCCGAGATCCGCCGCGCCTTGGCCCGTTGCCGTGCCGAGCTCCACGGCAAGCTGACCCTTGCCTCGATCGTTGAGCGGTTGCCCAGTGCGAAACAGCACCTGTTGCCCAATGAGGCGTGGGCGCTGGCGCTGCGTAGTACCGATGAGAGCGAAACGGTGGTGTGGACGCCGGAAATTGCTCGGGCCTTTGGCGTGGCCAAGCCGGTACTGAACGGCGGTGACCAGGTGGGGGCGCGCATGGCGTTTCTGGCTGCCTACGAACGTGAAGCCGAAACCGCCAAAGCGGAAGGGCGCCAGCCGGTGTGGCAGGTATCTCTGGGGCACGACCCGCAGCGCCGTGAGCTGGTGCTTCAGGAGGCCGTTGATGCCGGCAAGCTGCCCGCCCCAAAAGTGGCCCACTTGCTGCCGCCCGCTGAAAAACCGCTAACCGAGGAAGGACGGCGCCAGCGTAAGCGCATGGTTGGCCAACTGCGCGAGATCATCAATAAGCCAGGTGATGCCAAGGCTCGCCAGCGCCGCGAAGAGATCGAGCAGGAAGAAGCGCGCCGCCGTGAGCTGCTGGAACAGGCGGGCACGCCGCTGGCTGCGATGGGAGGGCGTTAACCATGTTAAGCCGTGCGTATGACCGGCCTAAGTGTCCAGCCTGCCAATACCGCAAAAGCGCTGCCGACTTCCGCGACCCCGGTACCGGTGAACAGTTACCAGCGTGCAAGCAGTGCATGCGCAGATCCCAACGGGGCGGAGGTAAACGATGGATGGCATGAGCTGGTTTCTGCTAGGGGTGCTGGCGGAAGTGTTTATCGCGGTGGCCTGTGCGGCTGGCGCTTTTTGCAGCAGTGTCGAAAAGCTTAATAATCAAGGGGAGCGTAACGATGGGTGAAACATTGAAAGGTGGCCAGCAGGCGCGCCGTGCCGCGTTATTGTGTCAAAACGTGCGATTCGGTTTGTACCTCGACTGCCGCCGCCGTCAGGCAAAGGCGCTTGAATATCGGCAACTGCCCGATGGTACCCACAGCCCGGAGGACTGCGCTGATTTCATCCGTCATTCGTGTGGCATCCAAAGCCGCGCCGAGCTGGATCATAA
>NZ_JAINWD010000065.1:0-13157 GCF_021021315.1 Halomonas sp. IOP_14
CAGGGGAGGCGACTCCCCTTCCTACTCGATTTTGGCATGTACGTTTTCGGCAGCATAAGGCGCGCAGCTTGGGTATCCTAGGAGTACAGTGACGTTTTTGCCGTGAAGGAGCCCCATGTCTACCCATTCCCGTCTTCGCAATGTGCTTACCATCGCCGGCTCCGATCCTTCGGGGGGCGCCGGGCTGCAGGGAGATCTAAAAACCTTTTCAGCCCTTGGCGTTTACGGCACCAACGTGATTACCGCGGTGATTGCCCAGAATACCTGCAGGGTGGCCTCGGTGTACCCCGTTTCGCCCCAGGCCATACGCGAGCAGTTGGAACACCTGCTGGATGATGTGGTGATAGACGCGGTTAAAATTGGCATGGTGGCGAGCCGTGAAGTCGCCGAGGTTATTGCTGATGTGCTGCGTCAGCGCCGCCCACGCTGGATTGTGCTCGACCCTGTGATGGTCGCCAAGAGCGGGGATGTTCTGGTCGACGACGCCGGTATTCATGCAGTGCGCGATATTCTCGTGCCGCTAGCCGATGTGATTACCCCCAATCTGCCGGAAGCCGCGGTATTGCTCGACACGCCGTCGCCCACCAGTTTAGACGCCATGGAAGCGATGCTGCCGGGGTTAACGCAATTGGGCGCGCCCTATGTGGTGCTGAAAGGCGGCCATCTGCGCGGGGAAACCTGCCCAGACTTGCTGGCAACCCCCAATGGTCATGAGTGGTTGCCCGCCTCGCGAATCGATACCGACAATTTGCACGGTACCGGCTGTGCGCTCTCCTCAGCGATCGCCGCCTGCTTGGCGAAGCTACCCGTGGATGCCGAAGGGGATGCCCCGGTAGCCGCTATCAGTGATGCCAAGCAGTGGCTGCATGCAGCCCTGGAGGCGAGCGTGCGCTTAAACGTGGGGAAAGGACGCGGCCCGGTGCACCATTTTCACGCTTGGTGGTGATGCTAGCTGTAGCCAGTGGCATTTGGGCAACAGTGCTTGCGAGAATGGACATTGCACACCATGCTAAGGAGTGTTTGCTTAACGGCTTGTAAGGCTGAGCTGCTCAGCCGAGGAGCGTTTCGCCATGCCTCGCACCATTCTGTTTGCCACCGATCTTTCCGCTGATAATCGCGCCGCTTTTGCTCGGGCGTTACGTTTGGCCTATGCCCAGGGTGTTCAGCTAGACGTGCTGCACGTGTTGGATCCTTACCTACCCAGGCGTGTGCTGCTGGATGTCGAGAGCGCGGTAGTGGAAGACATCACTACCATGTTGACGGATCTACGCGAAGACTACGCCCTAGAGGCGCCGAAAACGCTGATCCAGACCGTGACCGGCTCGCCTCACGTTGAAATCGTCCGCGAAGCTCATGAGCGCAACGCCGAGCTGATTGTGCTGGGCATGCATCGCAAGCGCGGGCAAAAAGACCTGCTGGCGGGGACCACGGTAATGCGCGTGCTGCGCAGTGCACCATGCCCTGTGGTGGTCTCTTCTCACCAGCCGACCCAGCCCTGGCAGCATATTTTGGTGCCCATCGATTTTTCACTGACGGCGCGGCATACCTTGAAAGAGGCGCTGATTCGCTTCCCTGAAGCCACGCTGACACTGTTGCACGCCTGGACACTGCCCGGCGAGCGCGAGTTGGGTTCGCAAGCCTATTACGCCCATTGGCGTGAACATGAAGTGCAGCGCCTGCGTGAGCAGTTGAGTAACGAAGTCGATAGCCTGATGCGCGAGTTAGAAGGAGTTCCCGATGTGGAGTTGGTGTTAGAACAAGGCGCGCCCTGTGATGTGCTGCAAGCATATATGAAGCGCCACACGCCCGATCTCGTGATGATCGGTAGTCGCGGTCAGCCCCATCACACCAGCCAGCTAACCGAGATGCTGCTGTGTGAACCGCACTGCGATCTAATGCTCTGCCGTGCTTGGTAACTCTGGGGGAAGCGTTTCGCGATGCCCTGCTAGGGAAAAATTAACGAGCGGTCGTTATAATGGCCGTTTGCTAGTGGGGAGAGAGACGTTTTGAAGGCACTCATTCAGCGCGTGAAGCGCGCCAGCGTGGAAGTGGAGGGCGAAATCGTCGGCAGTATCGACCATGGACTGCTGGCGCTGATAGGAGTGGAGAAGCACGATGACGGGACTAGCGTGGAAAAACTGCTGCACAAGCTCCTCCACTACAGGGTATTCAGCGACGCCGAAGGTAAAATGAATCACAACCTGCAGCAGGTGAACGGTGGTCTGCTGCTCGTCTCCCAGTTCACCCTGGCGGCGGATACCCGTAAGGGGCTGCGGCCGGGCTTCTCCAGCGCCGCTCCTCCCGCCCAGGGTGAAGAGCTGTTCAACTTGCTGGTTACCCAGACCCGTACTGCCTGGCCGCACGTCGCCACCGGTGAATTTGGCGCTGATATGCAGGTGGCGCTAATTAACGACGGCCCGGTAACGTTTTTGTTGGAAAGCTAGCTCTGTTGTTGAGTATTCGCTTTCCCTAGCTAGCCGTCTCTTCACTGGCGAGCAGTTCTGCTTCCATTGTCTCCAACGCCTCTTCGGCGCTGAGCCACTGCCGCTCTGATTCATCTAGGCGCGCTTTAATCTCCGCCTGCTGACTCAGCGTCTTGGTCAGTTCGGCTTTGCGGCTGCTGTCGGTGTAGAGCTCTGGGTCTGCCAGCACTTGTTCAACCTTATCAAGCTCGTGCTGGGCCTTCTCCATGGCTTTTTCTGCCTGGTCGCGCTGCTTTTTCAGTGGGCGCAGCTTCTCGCGCAGTTCGGCAGCCGCTTTGCGGGATGCTTTGCGTGCTTCTCGGCTGTCGCCGCTAGGCTGCTGGTTCTGGCGCTCGGCTTTTTCACCGCGGGAATCCCGACGGCTCTCTTCCAGACGCGCTTTAAGCCAAACCCGGTAATCTTCCAAATCTCCATCGAAGGGCTCGACACGGTGATCCGCCACCCGCCAGAACTCATCGACCGTGGCGCGCAGTAAGTGACGGTCGTGGGAGACCAGAATAACCGTGCCTTCGAAGCTTGCCAGCGCTTGGGTCAGCGCCTCGCGCATCTCTAAGTCCAGGTGGTTGGTGGGCTCATCGAGCAGTAGCAGGTTGGGTTTTTGCCAAGCGACGAGGGCCAGCGCCAGGCGGGCTTTCTCACCTCCAGAGTAGTTGGCGACTGTGCCGAAGGCGTCATCGCCCTTAAAGCCAAAGCCGCCCAGGAAGTTGCGGATATCCTGATCGCTGGCGGTGGGTGAGAGTCGCTGGATATGCACAAAGGGCGTCGATGAAACATCCAGGCTCTCAAGCTGATGCTGAGCAAAATACCCAATCGCCAAATGCTCGCCGGGTACGCGCTTGCCGTTAAGCAGCTCAAGCTCCCCGGTGAGCGACTTAATCAGCGTTGATTTACCTGCCCCGTTGGGGCCTAGCAAGCCAATGCGGCTACCGGGCAGCAGGGTGACGTTGACCTTGTCTAGCTGGATGTTGTCGTCACTGCCGTCGCCCTTTTTACCGCGATAGCCTAGCTGCGCCTGGTCAAGCACCAGCAGAGGATGCGAGGTTTTATCGGCGGCGGGCAGCGTAAAGTGGAAGGGGGAGTCCACATGGGCGACGGCGATATCTTCCATGCGCTCGAGCATTTTTACCCGGCTTTGTGCTTGCTTGGCCTTGGTCGCCTTGGCTTTAAAGCGGGCGATAAAGCGTTCGATCTCTTCCCGGCGAGCCTGCTGCTTGGCGGCTTCAGCCTGCTGCAGAGCAAGCTTTTCGGCGCGAGTGCGCTCGAACTGGGAGTAATTGCCGCGGTATAGCTCCAGGGTTTGGTGGTGCATATGCACGATGTGATCGCATACGGCATCTAAAAAGTCACGGTCGTGGGAAATCAGCAGCAGGGTGCCAGGATAGCGGGTTAGCCACTGCTCCAGCCACAGCAGGGCATCTAGATCCAGGTGGTTGGTAGGCTCATCCAGCAGCAGTAGGTCGGAAGGCATAAACAGCGTACGAGCAAGATTGACCCGCATCCGCCAGCCGCCGGAAAACGCCGAGAGCGGGCGGGCGAGGTCAGCCTGGACGAAGCCCAGCCCCACCAGCAATTGCGCCGCACGCGACTCCGCACGGTAGCCATCCAGGGTCTCAATCAAACCGTGCAGTTCAGCTTCGCGGTGGGCTTGCCCGGCTTCCTGGGCGGCCAATAAGTCAGCTTCTGCTTGGCGTAGCGCCAAGTCGCCATCGAGTACATACTCGATAATTGGGCGGTCGAGGGCGTCAACTTCCTGGGCCATATGCGCAATGCGCTGGCCGCCACTCATCTCGACATCACCCTGGTCGGGCGCAAGCTCGCCGAGCAGCAGTTTGAATAGGCTCGATTTACCGGCGCCGTTTGCCCCGATAATCCCGGCCTTTACCCCGTTATTAAGGGTAATGTCCGCGTTGTCGAGTAGCGTTTGCGTGCCGCGTTGCAAGGCGACTTGGCGCAGTGCGATCATGCCTTCTCCCGAAGAAAGTGGGTCATTTGATGCGAGATTCTATTACGCTTGATTCTACCCGATTGCAGCGCCTACAGCAGACACCGTTATGGGATTTTGCACTGACGCTCTACGCTAGACCCGGCGTTGAAGCGGCCTGCCTGAAGCTTCAAGAGGAGGCCGGGCTGGATGTGTGCGAGATGCTGTTTCATTGCTGGCTCTACTCTTGCGGTCTGGAAGCCGAGCCTAGAGCGCTGGCTTACCAGCGTGAGCAGCGTCACCTTTGGCAGTGCCATGTAACGGAGGTATTGCGTGGGTTACGCCAAGACTTAAAAGCCTCAGCGGCAGAAAGCGAGTCCGTAAAAGCGCTGCGCGAGACCATCAAACAGGCCGAACTGATGGCTGAGCGTGAGAACCTTCAACGTTGGCAAGCGTGGGCTTCGGCCTCGCCCAGCGATGAGGAACGTGTGGTTAACGTTGTTGAAATGTCGCTAGATGTAGATAAGTGGCTGCTAAAACAACTGTTTTTAGGGCGGTGTGCCCGTCAAGGCGAGGGTGGCATAAAGGAGCAAAATGAGTGGCTTGATTCGCTACAAACGCTTACTTGCCAGCTTGACCCTCACCAAGGAGCGCGCTAGCCTGAAATTAAGCTGTATTTGAAATACCTAGCGCTATTCGCCCGCTAGAACGCAGTATAGAGCAGCACCATTGCCGGTTGGCGAACACCGGTTAGCGAACAACAGTGTCGTGTTGAGATACGCGAGGCTTATCCAGGTTCTTGCGCACTCGTAAAGCGCGCTTACCACTGCAAGGGGAACACCGCATGAAGGCAAGCAAATTCGTTTCTACACGTTCTGTAACTACAAAGTTAATGACCACGGCAAGTGTGGGTGCACTGCTGTTTGGTCTAAGCGCCGCTGCTCAAGCAGACAACTGGCGCTATGCTCACGAGGAGTATGAAGGCGACGTTCAAGATGTCTTTGCCTATGCTTTTAAAGAGTATATTGAAGATAACTCAGACCACACCGTGCAGGTTTACCGCTTTGGTGAGCTGGGCGAGTCTGATGACATTATGGAGCAGACTCAGAACGGTATTCTGCAGTTTGTAAACCAGTCGCCTGGCTTTACCGGTGCGCTTATTCCGGAAGCGCAAATCTTCTTTATTCCTTACCTGCTACCGACCGACGAAGAGACTGTACTGACGTTCTTCGACGAAAGTAAGGCTATCAACGAGATGTTCCCTGAGCTTTACGCCGAGCAAGGCCTAGAGCTACTGAAGATGTATCCGGAAGGCGAAATGGTCGTGACGACCGACGAGCCTATTAGCTCACCGGAAGATATGGATAATAAGAAAATCCGTACCATGACCAACCCGCTGCTGTCGGAGACCTACGACGCCTTTGGTGCAACGCCGACACCGTTGCCTTGGGGTGAAGTCTACGGTGGTCTGCAGACCGGCATCATTGATGGTCAAGAGAACCCGATTTTCTGGATCGAGTCTGGCGGTTTGTACGAAGTCTCTCCGCACCTGACGTTTACCGGTCACGGCTGGTTCACTACTGCGATGATGGCCAACCAAGACTTCTACGAAGGTTTGTCTGAAGAAGATCAAACGTTGGTGAATGAAGCCTCTGAAGCTGCCTATGACCACACTATTGAGCATATCAAAGGCTTGGCTGAAGAATCATTAGCGAAAATTCAGGAAGCATCTGATGAAGTGACGGTGACACGTCTCGACGAAGAGCAAATTCAAGCTTTCCGTGAGCGTGCCCCGCAGGTCGAAGAAGCCTTCCTGGAAATGACCGGTGAAGGTGGTCAAGAGCTGCTCGAGCAGTTTAAAGCTGACCTTGAAGCCGTAACAAACGAGTAATTAACCTCAAAGCCGCATTGGCGAATGGTTGATTGATCAAGGGGCAGCATAAGGCTGCCCCTTTTTGTTTTGCGGCGGTTAGACGGGGGCTACTCGGGCTGGGGTTTGACATCGTTACCGTTGGGTTACGTACATCTAGCGTTGAATCATCGGCGGCCGCAAGCCGTTACGCTTTAGTTAACTCCTCGCCTTGCACGAGGTAAGGCTTGTCTAGCAGTTCTGGTTTAGGCAAGTTGGGAAGTAGGCAGGTTTTGACGAGATAGCTTGGATTGAGATAGCTCTGGAATAACGCTGTGTTTATTGTGCCTACGGCACGTAACTGTTGCCGTTAGAGCCGTTCAAAAGGAGTCCGGCCATGACCGATGACGAGATGGAAAAGAGTTACCGCTCCGGCTTGCCGGGGGTACTAGGCGTGATCGACACTGCAATTAGCAAAATAGAAGCCGTGATTCTCGCGATGGGTGTTTTGCTAATGGCGCTGAATACGGTCACCAACGTGGTTGCCCGCTTTGTATTTGGCAACAGCATCATGTTCTCCGGTGAGCTAAACCGCATTTTGATCATCATGATTACCTTTGCGGGTATTGGCTATGCAGCCCGTCATGGTCGTCATATTCGCATGTCGGCTATCTATGATGCGCTGCCGGTAGGTGGGCGCAGAGCGCTAATGATCTGCATCGCGCTGTTCACATCGCTAGTGATGTTTTTCCTCCTCTACTACTCGATCGTTTATATCCTGGATCTGCATAGCAAAGGCAGGGTGTTGCCCTCCTTGGGCTTGCCGGTGTGGATCATTTACCTATGGGTGCCGATGGGCTTTTTAATCACCGGTATTCAATACTTGCTGACCGCGGTTAAAAACTTCACGTCCCACGATGTCTATCTCTCGACGGGCGTGGTGGATGGATATAAAGACACCGAAACAGAAGTCTAACGCGGGGCACTGCACCCTAGGGGAACAGCTATGACGACAATAATGGTCACCACCATGATTGCCCTGCTGCTGCTGGGCTTTCCAATGATGATTCCGCTGATTACCGCTGCGGTAATCGGCTTCTATATGATGTTTAACGGCTTCGGCCAGATGGATACGCTGATCCAGCAGATGATGGCGGGTATACGCCCAGCCTCACTTATTGCGGTTCCCATGTTTATCCTTGCCGCTGATATCATGACCCGCGGGCAGTCCGCTAACCGATTGATTGATATGGTGATGGCGTTTATCGGCCATATTAAAGGTGGCTTGGCGGTGAGCACGGCGGCTTCGTGCACGCTGTTCGGTGCTGTATCCGGTTCTACCCAGGCAACCGTGGTCGCTGTTGGCTCGCCGCTGCGTCCGAAAATGCTTAAAGCGGGCTACTCAGACTCTTTCACGCTGGCGCTGATTATCAATTCTAGCGATATTGCTTTTTTGATCCCCCCCAGTATCGGCATGATCATTTATGGGGTTATTTCAGGTACTTCCATCGGCGAGCTATTTATTGCCGGGATCGGCCCAGGGTTAATGATCCTGTGTATGTTCTCGATTTACTGCATTATCTACGCCATCGTTAAAGATGTACCTACTGAAGCAAAATCGAGCTGGAAAGAGCGCGCAGTAGCGGTTCAGCAGGCTCTTTGGCCGCTTGGCTTTCCGGTCATTATTGTCGGTGGTATTTACGGCGGTATCTTCAGCCCGACTGAAGCTGCTGCAGCCTGTGTGCTGTATGCCATTTTGCTTGAGTTTGTGGTCTTCCGCTCACTTAAGATGAACGACATTTATGCCATCGCCAAATCTACCGGCTTGATTACCGCCGTTGTCTTTATCCTGGTCGCGGTGGGTAATGGCTTCTCGTGGATCATTTCGTTTGCTCAGATTCCGCAAATGATTCTGGAGGCGGTGGGTGTCAACGAAGCTGGCCCCACGGGCGTATTGATTGCCATCTGTATCTCCTTCTTTGTGGCCTGTATGTTTGTGGATCCGATAGTGGTCATTCTGGTGCTAACGCCCATTTTCGCACCCGCCATTGCGGCGACAGGCCTGGATCCTGTGTTGGTGGGTATTTTGATTACCTTGCAGGTGGCGATAGGTTCGGCAACTCCGCCCTTTGGGTGCGATATTTTCACCGCTATTGCGATTTTCAAGCGCCCCTATTGGGATGTGATCAAAGGCACCCCACCGTTTATTTTCATGCTGATTTTAGCGGCTGCACTGCTGATCATGTTCCCACAAATTGCGCTGTTCCTGCGCGATGTCGCCTTCCGCTAAACAGCCACAAGGAGTACGCGAATGTTTAATCGCATTTTAGTCCCGGTGGATGGTTCTAAAGGCGCCTTAAGGGCGCTGGAAAAAGCGGTGGGCTTGCATATGCTGACCGGCGCTGAGCTTTATCTGCTGTGCGTGTTTAAACACCATAGCTTGCTGGAGGCCTCGCTCTCTATGGTGCGGCCCAACCAGCTGGATATCCCTGACGATGCGCTAAAAGAGTACGCCACCGAGATCGCTGTGCACGCAAAATCTCATGCGATTGAGCTGGGCGCTGACAGTGCTCGCGTGCGTGCTTTTGTGAAGGGCGGGCGACCTTCGCGCATTATTGTGCGCTTTGCTCGTAAGCGGGAGTGCGATCTGATCGTGATTGGCGCCCAGGGCACCAATGGCGAGAAGAACCCGCTGCTAGGCAGCGTTTCTCAACGGGTGGCGGGTGCAGCACACTGCCCCACGCTGGTGGTCTAAATCCGCTAAACCTCTCTCCCATTTTGTGGTCTTATTGGCGCCCACCTCCCCGAAGATGCAGCTCGGGGCGGTGGGTGTTAGTCTTTATATGACACTGATCGGCGTACGGCGCCGCTATAAAAAGGATCTTTCATGAAACAACTGCTCTCTACTACGGCTCTGACAGGTTTGCTTTTGGTTGCCCCTTTTGCCGCGGCAGCGCCCGAAACCGATGAACAGCGCTTGGCTTACAGTCTGGGTGTGACCCTGGGTGAAAGCATGCAGGCAGACATCGAAGACCTCGACTTGGGTGCGTTTCACGACGGCATGAGCGATGTGTTTGAAGGCAATGACTTGGCGCTCAGTGAAGAAGAGATGACCGAAGCGTTGATGGCGTTCCAAGAGCAGTCAATGCAAGCGCGGCAAGCGGAAGCCGAAGAGATAGCGCAGAACAATCTCGAAGAGGGGGAAGCCTTCCTAGCCGAGAACGCTGAGCGCGAGGAAGTGACGGTGACTGACTCTGGCCTGCAGTATGAAGTGCTTGAATCTGGCGATGGCGCCACGCCTGGCCCTGAAGATACCGTCGAAGTGAATTACGAAGGCATGCTGCTGGATGGCACCGTTTTCGATAGCTCTTTTGAGCGCGGTGAGTCCGTCAGCTTCCAGACCAATCAGGTGATCGAAGGCTGGCAGGAAGCGCTGCAGATGATGAGCGTTGGCGATAGCTGGATGCTCTATATCCCTGCGGATATTGCTTACGGCAAAAATGGTCAAGGGCCGATCGGGCCTAACGAAGTACTGACCTTCCGCGTTGAACTGCTAGGCGTCGAATAAGGGATGACTTCAACCCCCTCTTCTAACCTGCATTCTCTCGCTCAGGCACTGGTTTGCTTAGGTCTATGCACGCCGCTGCTAGCGCAGGCAGAGACGGACAGTGAGCCTGAGGATTTGCCCGCCCTGAGTGCTGCGAGTGAGCAGGCCAGCGTAGTGGGAGTATCGTCGGGCGGTTATATGGCGACCCAGCTAGCGGTGGCTTGGCCCGAGCGGTTTAGTGGCCTAGGTGTACTGGCAGCAGGGCCCTGGAGTTGCGCGCAGGGCTCGCTGAGTTTGGCGCTTAATCAATGCATGATGACCCGCCGTGGCGTGCCTTCGCTGGATGAATTGGAGGCTCGCCACCAGCGCTATATTGAGCTTGAACAGGTTGGCAGCACTGAGGCGCTTAGCCAGCTCAGGGCCTACTTATGGCACGGTGAAGAGGATGAAGTGGTTGAGCCACAGCTCGGCGACCTGCTTGCTGAGCAGTGGCAGCAGTGGCTTGCTTCGCCTGATCAGCTACGCGTTGCGCGCAGTGAAAATGCGGGACATGGCTGGCCGATACGCTTACCCAGTGAAGCGGCTCCCGGGCCCCAGGAGTGGGGCGATTGCCGACAGGGTGGCGGTAGTTTCCTGTTATCCTGCGATGACGATATTGCTGGAGAAATGCTGGATTGGCTCTACCCCGAACGAGCAGCCTCGGACGCTGGCGAGTCTAGTCGTGAGCCAGAGGATGAGCAAGGGGGCGAACTAGTCGCGTTTGATCAGTCAGAGTTTGCGGTCAAGGGCCTAGCGGACACCGGCTATGTGTTTATACCTGAAGGCTGTGATGCGGGGGAGTGCCCGGTAACGCTGGCGCTGCACGGCTGCCAAATGAACGCAGAGGCCATTGGCGATACGTTCATACGCTACACCGGGCTTAATGCCTGGGCGGCAGCGCATCAGCAAATCGTGCTCTATCCTCAGGCAGAAAGCAGTATGGCGAACCCCCAGGGCTGCTGGGATTGGTGGGGGTTTGCTGAAAGTACCTGGCAGTTAAGCCCCCAGCACGATACCCGTAGCGGTACCCAAATTGGCGCGCTGCTGGCGATGCTGGATCATTTACAGGCAGCACCTGAACAAGCCGATTAGCTTAACCGTCTAGTTCGCTCTCTAATGCGGAAACTAAACCATGCGGGGTCGGTGAGTAGAGCACTCGCTGAAGAATATCGCCCTCGCGATTAACCAAAAAGAGCGAAGCGCTGTGATCAATGGTGTAGTCCATTGCTGAATCCGGCGCTTCGACTTTCCGCCATATCACCCCATAGCGTGAGGCGACATCCTCAAGCTGTTCCTGACTGCCCACCGCGCCGATAAACTCCTCGCCGAAAAAGCCCATGTACTCCTGCATGCGCGCGATGGTGTCGCGTTCGGGGTCAACGGTGACCATCACCGGCACTACACGCTCGCGCTGCTCCTCAGAGAGCTGGGCCAGGGCTTGACGCTTAACCGATTGGGTCATGGGACAAATGTCGGGACAGTAGGTGTAGCCAAAGGAGAGTATCGCGACTTGATCTTCATCTAACTGGGTTAACGAGAAATCACCCTGGGTAGAGGGCAGTTCAACTGGGCCTCCTACCGGTTCGCCCTCTTTGGGGGCGAAGGCATACTGATAGAGGCCTATACCGCTGACCACCAGTAAAACCGCGACTAAACCGGTGCCTAGCCATAAGGGTTTCCTTGCCATATGCGTTAACTCCGAATTACGTCAAAATCGAACCAACTGCCTACCTTGCCTTCTGCGGTTTCCAGTATGACACGTGCACGCCAAGGCATAACGCTTTGAGTGCAAATCCCTACTTGACCGTGACCTTGAAAATGGCCGGGTGCACCTGCGCTAAGGGCAAAACGGTGTAGCCCCAAATCCATATCTCGACCAATAAAATCTACCTCGACCTGGGTGGCCGTTACACCATCGACTTCCACTTCCAGTGGTAATATCTCCAGTGCATCGATTCGCCCATTTGCCTGAACCGCGAGCGTGATGCTGCCCTTATCGCCCAAAGTGGCGGAGCAGGGCGCTGCATGCAGGTTACAGCTTGATGTGGGTGGAAACCATGTCACATCACTGTCGCGGTGGAGCCAATGTGAAAAGGCATACCACGCGCAGGCCGCTAGCGCCAAGCCAGTGACCAATATCAGTACCCTTAAGGCAGGAAAGCCCGCTGAGTGTGCAGGTTTTGATGTCATCTTCATGGCAGAATAATCGCTACGCAAGCCGTGGGGCGGGGAATCATTGCCATGGTAACAGTAATCGCACCGATATCGCTGTGCTGGGATGTCGCAGGCAAAAGGGACATAAATGGAGAGTATCACTGGCGCTTTAGGCCCACTATTTCTGTTGATCTTACTGGGCGCCGTGCTTGGCTATTGGCGCTGGCCCAGCGACACCTTTTGGCCGCAGATGGAGCGGCTGATCTACTTTGTGCTGTTTCCCGCCATGCTGGTAAGCACCTTGGCCACTGCGGATGTAAGCCGAGTACCGGTCGGCCGCTTGGCGCTGGTGCTGCTGGGCGCGATGGCGCTGTTTGGCTTGCTGCTCTGGCGTTTACGTGGCTGGCTACAGCTAACGCCTGCGGCGTTTACGTCGGTATTTCAAGGCGCGGTACGTTTTAATACCTATGTGGGCGTTGCTGGCGCCGCCGCGCTACACGGCAGCTTAGGAGCGACCACCGCAGCCGTCGCCGTGGCACTAATGGTGCCAGTAGTTAACGTGATGTGTGTGGCCAGCTTTGTCGCCGCTGGCACACTCGGCGGTGCTAGCGTAGGTAAAAGTGCGATGGCGCTGATTAAAAACCCATTGATCCTTGCCTGCTTGGCGGGCATTGGTCTGAACCTTACGAACGTTGGTTTGCCCGGCTGGAGTCAAGATACGGTAGAGCTACTGGGGCGTGCGGCGCTGCCGTTGGGGTTGGTGGCCGTGGGTGTGGCGCTGCGCCCAGCGGCACTGCTACGCATTGACCGCGGCGTGCTGGCCACCAATGGCGTTAAACTGCTGCTCATGCCCGCGCTGGTATTGGCATTCACCTGGATCTTGCAGCTGGATCCCGTAAGCCGCGACGTAGCGCTGCTGTTTGCAGCACTGCCCACCGCCACCTCGGCGTATATCCTAGCCCGCCAACTGGGTGGCGATGCCGAGTTGATGGCGGCGATCATTACGGGCCAAACCCTATTGGCCATGCTCACCCTGCCTTTTTGGCTGCAGCTGGTTAGTTGACAGCGAGGCTGAAAAGTTAAATAAAAAATATTCGCATTTGTGTTGACGGGGTAAATGAGAACCATTACAGTGTGGTTGTCAGCGTTTGATGAGACGCTGAC
>NZ_JAINWD010000066.1:0-12377 GCF_021021315.1 Halomonas sp. IOP_14
GATGGCAGTGACTTTTTCAGAGCTTCCTTAAGTAAAAGGAAGGCGGTGCCCCGGTTCCGAAACTATGCCGTGAGCTCGGCATGAGCAGTGCGACCTTCTACAAGTAGATAGCTAAATTCGGTGGTATGGGTGCATCCATGGTGGCACGGCTGAAGGTGCTAGAGGATGAAAGCCAGCGGCTCAAGAAGATGTACTCCAAGGAACGATTGAAAGCGGACATCTTCAAGGAAAGCCATCATAAAAAGTGGTGAAGCCGTCTCGTCGCCGTGAGATGTCGCAGAAAGCCGTAAGGAGACATCACTATGGATCACAGGCTCGGCGGCCATCAATATAGTTTTGCATCGCCCACAAATTAGATGCATCGTAAAGATGTTCGGCGGCCTCCCATTGGTAGCACCTCAGGACGGGCGGACTAGGTACATAGCAGGATTCCCTTTGGTTACAGGATCCAACAAGCCAAAAAACCAAAAAACAAAGGGTCATCGAACCCCTGCCTGCGATTAGACAACCCTGAAAACTCTATAACATTTAATGCTTAAGTTCTTATATGATCCGTTACTTTCCAGACGCCTGGTGAATTCCATACAGCATGGTGAATTAAGTCTTTTTCCGCAAGGTTATGTACCTTTCCACTAAGCGTTACTTCATGATTATGAACTTCTACTTTTATGGCATTCGCATCCTGAAGCGCCCTTCGCTTAAGTGCGTTCTCAATATTAGCCTTAACCGCCGTAGTCGTTGGCTTAGGTTTAAGAACGATCTGGTTACTAACACCAGTCACACCTGCTAAATATCGAATTGAGCTAGCAGCTAGGAGGCGCTGATATTCCCAGGGCACTTCCCCTGACAAGGTGACCCATCCATCCTCAACCATTACCTTTAATGGGTCATTTGGAATAAAAACATTCCACTCAAGCGTATTTTTTACCGCACGCGCTATATCGGCATCAGTGCGCTGATTTTCCCCTGGCAGTTGTACGTCAATTTCCACAGCGACGCCCTTTACCCCAGCCACCCGCTGAGCTGCCTTTTCCGCATGCCATTTTTCACCATAACTATCCACATGACCGGCTAATGTTACAATGCCATCTTTTACCTCTACACCAATATCCGACGCTCGGACAGAGGGTTCATCACCAAGTTCCGCAAGTACATCTTGCTGAAGTTGACTATCTGATTTCGACATTATGAATACTCCTTGTGTTATGCAGTTATAACTTTCCGTCAACCAGACTATTTTTGACTTACTTAACCTCAAGCTTTCGCCGTAATGCCTGCTTGGATTTGGGCATGGTGATTGTCAAGATACCATCCTTAAATTTGGCCTCCGCATGCTGTGTTTCTACATCTACAGGCAATGCAATCGTACGAGAAAAAGTGCCTTGCCATATTTCTGAATGGTAATATTCATCTTTCTTTTCCTCGGTTTCACCAGAGCGCCGACCTTTTAACATCACAGCATGGTCGGTGATCTCGATATCTATCTCCTTGCGATCAACACCTGGCATCTCAGCACGAACGACGAGTTCCTTTTCTCGGTCAATAATGTCGACTTTAGGGTTGCTTTGAGCAAAAAATCCAAGCCTTTCCTTGACTAAGTCATCTCTAAAGAAAGGTTTTAACCAACTACGTTCAAAGAACCCCTCCATTAAGCGGTCGAACTCCTCAAGCGGATTCAGCGACCGATTGGTTGGCAATGCGCTGGACTCCTGACCCGCAATAACAGGTTTTGTAGCAGTCTTCTCCA
Source organism: Halomonas sp. IOP_14 (assembly GCF_021021315.1). Classification (NCBI taxonomy): domain Bacteria; kingdom Pseudomonadati; phylum Pseudomonadota; class Gammaproteobacteria; order Oceanospirillales; family Halomonadaceae; genus Halomonas; species Halomonas sp. IOP_14. The sequence continues at coordinate 1,748 of NZ_JAINWD010000066.1, forward strand.
TGATATTTCTCCTCTATGCTTTCATCTGCTTTGGATAGCACCTTCACCCATTACGTATTAATCTTAGGCACCAAAAAAACATCAGGTGTTACTTGAATATTTATAGCGCAAACAAGATTTTTTAAAAGCTAATCAACGTAACAAAAAGGTATTAAAATGATTAAAAATTGATCTAGAGCAATTTATCTTCCTTTCCAGCCATTCAAAATTCTATTCTTAAAAGGGGGGTACAACAGACTTATTAAAAATCAAAAACTTAGCAGGACAGCATGATGAGTTTTATATGGCGTTAAACTAGCCCTATTGAAACCCAAGTAGCTTATAATCTAGAAAAGAACAGCTAGTATCAAACACGATGCCAAGACGCTAAGAAAGTGGTAGATAAGAGTGAAGCACTAAATCTTGTACTCACTCTCTTGAGCAGCCTATCTACCTCACGAGGATTGATTTTGATGATTTACGACGAAGCTCAACACCAAAATATCGATAGGTTGGTACGTGCATCATTGGCCAGGCTAACGCTCGGTATTTCTCCTGCATCGGCGATGCTGACTTACTTGGACTGGCTATCCAGCCTCCAGCTTTCTCCAGGGACTCAGGCTCATCTACTACAAAAAGCAACGAAGAAACATCTATGCTTACTGATTTGGGCCAGCCATTCGGCTCTAGATCCCGATGCCAAGCCTTGTATTGCCCCTTTGCCACAGGATCGTCGTTTTCGTGATCCTGCTTGGCGTTATTTTCCCTATAACCTGCTTTATCAAGGCTTTCTTCTTCAACAGCAGTGGTGGCATAACGCTACCACCGGACCACGCGATTTATCTCCGCATCACGAACAGGCAGTAGAATTCGGTGCCCGCCAGTGGCTTGATGTGTTCTCGCCCTCCAATTTTTTACTGACTAATCCCACTGTGCTCAAAAAGACCTTTGAAAGCGCCGGAGGTAATCTAATCCAAGGCCTGCAGCATTACTGTGAAGATATCCAAAACCACTATCTTGGCAAAAGGTCAGCGGGTGCTGAAAAGTACGTCGTTGGAAAAAATGTAGCAATTACGCCGGGTAAGGTTATCTATCGCAACCATCTAGTCGAATTGATCCAGTACACGCCTACTACTGAAGAGGTGCACGCGGCTCCTATGCTCATTGTGCCTGCCTGGATCATGAAGTATTACATCCTAGATCTGTCACCGCATAACTCGCTTGTCAGGTATCTGGTCGACCATGGCCACACCGTTTTTATGATCTCATGGCGCAACCCAACGTCTGAGGATTGCGATATTGGGATGGATGACTATCGGCAACAAGGCATTATGGCTAGCCTCGATATTATCGAACATCTATTTCCTAGCCAGAAGATACATGCGGTAGGCTACTGCCTTGGAGGAACACTGTTGGCCATTACCGCCTCTGCGATGGCGAGAAATAGCGACAATCGCTTAGCTTCAATGACACTCTTTGCCGCGCAAACAGATTTTCGAGAAGCTGGCGAATTGATGCTATTTATTGACGAAAAGCAGCTCGCCTTCCTTGAAGATTTAATGTGGGCTCAGGGCATTCTCGATACTAAGCAAATGTCAGGGGTATTCCAGATACTGCGCTCCAACGATTTAATCTGGTCTCGGGTCGTGAACGAGTATTTGCTAGGCACAAGGCAACCCATTAACGATCTTCTCGCCTGGAACGCGGATGCAACGCGTATGCCTTACCGCATGCACTCTGAATACTTGCGTAACCTGTTTTTAAATAATGATTTAGCCGAAGGACGTCTTCGAGTAGATGGCCGTCCGATAGCACTTAGTGATATTCAGATACCTATCTTCTGTGTTGGCACTGAGTGGGATCATGTCGCACCATGGCGATCAACCTACAGGTTGCATCTAATTGCGGATGCGCCGGAGATTACTTTTTTACTCACTAGTGGAGGTCACAACGCGGGTATTATTAGCCCCCCTGAACAATCGCATCGGCATTATCGGGTAGCCACCGCCTTTGAAGGTGACTCTTATATTGATCCAGACACTTGGCTGAAACGCACAGCAATTAAGCCAGGTTCATGGTGGGCTGCATGGCAATCATGGCTGGCAACCAGGTCTGGCTCTCTTATTAAGGCGCCCGATGTTGGTTCACAAACTTACCCACCGCTCGAAGACGCCCCTGGTAGCTATGTTAGAAAGGCGTAACGCCTGTATGGCTAGTTCTATTAAGGTGCTAGTCACTTTGTTTCTTTTATCCTGGCTGCCTCACAGAGCTAAACGATATTCAACGTTACACGCCCTATCTCTCACTACCTATAAATCCCTGTATATTTACTGCGCCACATCCCAATGAGGCACTGTAAAATACATACCACTGCTTGCAAGATTTTAATATAGCTTACATTCGCAATATTGAAACGCTCAGCCGACTCATCAGCGGTTTTCAACAGCAAGGCATATTATCAGCTCATGGGCATGAGTACTGCCGCCTTCTTAACCCTACAAAGTTGGCTGCTATTGCTGAAATAAAAACATGAGCGCGCATCGCATTACCTCTTCTTTCAATGATGCAATTGATATCTATGAAGAAAATTCCACATACTCACCACTCTGCTTATTTATTTGAATTTGAGTTAATTGGTGTCACGAAATAGTGTGCTGTCACACTCAGTAGGCTTGCTATGGACGCTCCTAAAAGTGCCAAAACCATGTCCTTCTGTGCATCCCAAATATCTCCCTGGGCACCTAGGTATGATTCCCCCAATTCCCCTGGGAAGAGTACAACCGCCAGCCACTCAGCAATCTCATAAAACGCCGAATGGGATAAAATCAGCATCACCGGTAGTAGGCGTCTTTTCACAAGATCTTCCATCAGTGGAAAAAGTAGCAGTCCATAAAGGAAATGTACCCAGCGGTCGTACTGATTACGCTCAAAGCTAAACCGTTGGTCCAGAGAAAACCCAAGCAGGGTTCTCAACCAACGGTCATAGGGCACTTCAGAATAGGTATAATGAGCACCAACTTCATGAAATATCAAAAATAGAAAAATGCTTAACCATGCCAGACGTGAGACACCACCCTGATACCACAACCAACCCAATACGGGCACCGCGGCAAACACCAGAATATTTTCAAGTAGCCAATCTGAACGGTAATAAGGCGCTATGGCCAACCATATCCAGAACAGCACAAATCCAACAAACAGCCATGCAGGAAACGGATCAAGCGTTAGCAGACGAGCACGTACTTGCTTAATCCTAGACACACTCCCCTACCTCTGTTTATTGATTTAGCCAGCCTGTTCGGCGCATCACAATTTTCTCGAGTTCCAATATAGTCATCATCACCATGCCGATGCTGATGACCAATACGCCATCCAAAAATGTTAACGGCTGAGTATCGAAAAGGGCTTGCATAGCAGGCCAGTAGGTAAACATCGCCTGAGCAACTATCACCACAGCGACAGCAGACAGCACAGCGGGAGTGCCCAGTAACCCCTGCCAACTAAATGAGGTGTAGTGTAGATAGCGCACATTAAATAGATAGAAAATTTCCAATACGACGATCAAATTGACCACCAAGGTGCGAGCCATCGGCAGCTCATCCCCACGCCCCAGTGAGTAAAAAAATACGCCCAGCACCGCTGCTAGAAAAAGGAACGAAACAAGCGCTACCCGCCAGATCAGAAAAGGTGTCAGCAACCCTTGATTAGCAGGCCTGGGACGGCGCTGCATGACATTGGGTTCTGCCGGTTCGAACGCTAGAGCTAGGCCAAGGGTGCCCGCCGTAACAAGATTAATCCACAAAATTTGCACCGCAGACATCGGCATGGAGAAGTTAAACAGGATAGCGGCAATGACCGCCAATACCTCACCGCCATTAGTGGGTAGTGTCCACGCGGTTACTTTGCGGATATTGTCATAGACAACTCGACCTTCGTTCACCGCAGCGACGATAGAGGCGAAGTTATCATCCAGCAAGACCATTTGAGAGGCCTCTTTCGCCGCATCAGTGCCTTTATGCCCCATCCCAACGCCGACATTTGCCTGCTTCAACGACGGCGCATCATTGACGCCATCGCCGGTCATGGCCACGATTGCCCCCGTCGACTGCAGGGCACGAACGATACGCAGTTTGTGTTCAGGGTTGGTGCGAGCAAAAACACTGGTTTCGTTCACGATAGCAGGAAGGTCAGCGTCTGAAATGCCATCAAGTTCACGCCCAGTCAAGACGTGTGGATCTTCTCCAAATCCTAGCTGCCGCGCAATCGCCGCTGCTGTCTCAGCGTGATCACCGGTAATCATTTTCACCGCAATACCCGCGGAATGGCATTCTTTAATGGCGGCCACCGCCTCCTCGCGCGGAGGGTCGATAAACCCTATCAGGCCAATGAAGACGAGCCCATCCAGGTCGGAAAAAGCTAGCTTATCAGCACCTGGAGCTACTGCTTTAACGGCAAAGCCGAGCACTCTTTCTCCCTGAGAGGCTGCGTTCGCGACCTTGGCGCCCCAGGCGTCTTGATCTAGCGATGCCGTCCCTTCACCATCTATCTGGGCGACACATCGCTGCATTAGTTCATCGGGGGCGCCCTTGACAAAAATCCGACCATCGCCTGATGAATGGCGATGAAGGGTGGCCATAAAGCGATGATTAGCATCAAAGGGGATCTCATCAATTCGCGGCCATTCATGGCGGGTTAGCTCCGGCTCCAAACCAGCTTTAATGGCCAACGCCACCAGCGCACCTTCCATCGGATCGCCCATCACATGCCAGGCACCATTTTCCTGGTTCAACTGGGCATCGTTGCACAGCACTCCCGATAGCACTAAACAACCACTCTCTAGCCGCTGTTTATCCGCAGCAGCGTCATCTGTAGAAGCAGCTTCCAGCCGCCCTTCCGGCACATAACCCGAGCCTGTCACCGTGTACCGACCATGAGGGACTTCCAGCCGTCGCACCGTCATCTCGTTACGCGTCAGGGTGCCGGTCTTGTCTGAACAGATGACCGAAGTAGCGCCTAGTGTTTCCACCGCCGGTAGCTGCCGGATCGCTGCATGACGACGCGCCATGCGCTGTACGCCGATAGCCAATGTAATGGTGATGACCGCTGGCAAGCCTTCAGGAATAGCCCCCACTGCCAGGGCAACGACAGCTATCAGCGCGTCCGGCCAAGCATAGCCACGTACCAATACCGCAAAGGCAAATAGTAAGACCGCCACCGCCAGTGTGATCCAGGTAAACCACACCCCAAAATGGTTAATCTGGCGCAGCAGCGGTGTGGTCAATGGTTGTACTTCACGCAGCAAAGCACTGATGCGCCCGATTTCCGTAGCGCCGCCCGTTGCCACAACGACACCCATCGCCTGCCCTGTAGCCACCAGCGTCCCGGAATAGGCCATTGAGTGCCGGTCACCTAATGCAGCGTCCTTGGGCGCTGGTGTTTCCCGCTTTTCTGCCGCCACCGACTCGCCCGTCAGAATGGCCTCTTCGATACGCAAAGCACTCGTACGAATAAGCCGCAGATCAGCAGGTACCCGATCCCCTGGCTCAAGTGACACGATATCTCCAAGTACAATCTCTTCCACGGGTACCTTGACTCGCCTTCCCTCTCTTACCAGATAGGCGTGGGGAGCGATAAGATTGTGGATCGCGCTCAGCGCCTTTTCGGCCTTACCTTCCTGAATAAATCCAACCAGGGCATTGACCAAAACCACCGCAGCAATAACCGCAGAGTCAACGAAATGCCCTAGCAGCGAAGCGGCAAGCGCTGCCGCCAACAGAAAATAGATCAATGCGTTATGAAACTGGGCAAGAAGACGAAACAATGGATGTCGACCGGCCACCTTTGGCAACCGATTACTTCCAAAAATAACGAGGCGCTGCTTCGCGTCACCCACTGCAAGCCCGGCGGTTGAGGTTCCTAGCGCCGCAAGAACATCCTCGCTTCGCTTGGTATGGGCATCGCTGGGCGGTGAAACCAATGGAGAAACAGTATCTCGTTTAACAGTCGGCGTCTCCATCCTGTCTCCCTGGCAGACGTACTCAAAAGGAATAAGCAATCACCGTTACAGCTTGAGCGCCACCGTCACGGTATCGACTTCATCGCGGCCGGGCTGAACTATAAAACCAAATTCTTTGGCCATGTCCCGCATGGCATGGTTCTCTCTCAGGACATCGGCAAACACCTGCTGAATGCCGGCAGCACGAGCATAATCAATCATCTGCTGCATAAGCCGATAGCCAAGCCCGATCCCCTTCATATCACTACGCACCATGATCGCAAACTCCGCTTTTTCATTGTCGGGATCCGAAGATAAACGAACCACTCCCGCGATATCCTGCTTGCCAAATGGCATCGCTATAAAGGCCATTTCCCGGTCATAATCGATTTGAGTCAGGCGAGCAGCAAAGGCGTGATCAAACCCTCGAATGGCAGCAAAGAAGCGCAGCCTCACATCATCAGGGGAAGAGTGACGCAGCATATCGACCAATGCACTCTCATCTTCGGGGCGAATAGGTCGCAGGCTGTAGCGCTGACCACTGCGTGTTTCTATCGTTTGCTCAAGCTGCTGTGGGTAGGGACGAATAGCCAGCGGGCGCCGCTGATCACGCTCGGCCCTGACCACAATACGTGCATCTAGGGCAAGCACCCCAGAGGTATCGGCCAGCAACGGGTTAATATCCAGTTCGACCACGCGCTCCAAATCAATGACCAACTGTGACAATTTGATAAGAGTGAGCGTAACCGCCTCAAGATCAGCCGCAGGCCGATCACGATAGCCACGTAGCAACTTTGAGATACGTGTCGCCTGGATCATTTCCTGCGCTAACAGCGGGTTGAGAGGCGGGAGGCCAATCACACGATCACCTATCAGTTCAACGGCCGTTCCTCCCTGGCCAAACAGTATGATTGGACCAAAAATGCTATCTTCAGCGATACCTAAGATCAGCTCATGTGCGCCAGGACGACGAATCATCGGCTGTACACTAAATCCATCTAATCGCGCCTCAGACATTACTTGGCGAATAGACACAAGCATGTCTTCAGCAGCCTGCTTCACCGCACCAGGCGAGGCAAGATTCAATTGCACGCCGCCACTATCCGACTTATGCGAAATGTCTCGCGACAGGATTTTCAATACCACCGGAAAGCCAATCCGTTTTGCTGCCTCACTCGCCTCTTCCGGGGTATGCACCGTGATAGCAGAGACGGTTGGAATGCCATAAGCTGATAGCACGGCCACCGCCTCTGGCTCCGTTAGAACACTCCGCCCATCTTCCAGTACGCGGTCAATCACAGCATCCGCACTACTCTTATCGATAGTACTGTTGTTAAAAAGAGGCGGCGGCGTTTCCCTTAATGTTTGCTGGTTTCGCCAGTAACTAAACAGATGTCCGAAGGCCCGAATGGCCTGCTCGGGTGTTTCGTAACTCGGAATGTTGTGTGCCGCAAACAAATGGCGAGCTTTAGCCGGTGCACCTTCACCCAGCCAACAAGTGAGGACGGCTGTCCGCTGTGAGCCCAGAGTATCCACCACTGCCTGGGCAGCGTCCAAGCTATCGGCGACCGCTGTCGGGCAATTCATGACCAGAATCGCATCCGCTTCCTTCTCATTCATCAAAGTTTCGAGTGCGCCGGCGTAAAGTGCCCCTGGCGCATCACCGAGAATATCGACCGGATTGGCATGGGACCATGCAGGTGGCAGAAGATGATTCAGACGCGCTAACGCGTCTTCGGAAAGCTCGGCAAGACGGCCATGCATGTCAGCCAACTCATCGACTGCAAGCACACCAACGCCGCCACCGTTGGTGAGAATGGCTAGCCGGTCGCCTTTCACGCGAGCCCCTGTGGCCAACGTACCTGCCGCTTGAAATAGTTCATCGAGTGTTTTGACGCGCAGCATCCCAGCACGCCGAAACGCTGCATCGTAAACGGCATCAGCACCTGCCAGCGCTCCGGTATGCGACAATGCAGCCTTGGCCCCCGCATCGCTACGCCCTGCCTTAACCACCACTACAGGCTTGGTACGAGAAGCCATTCGGGCCGCCGAGAGAAATTTGCGTGCCTCAGTAATGGCTTCGACATACAGCAGGATGGAATGCGTCTTAGGGTCAAGGGCTAAGTAGTCGAGCATATCGCCGAAATCGACATCGCTCATCGAACCCAGAGACACTACATGCGAAAAGCCGATTCCCCGTGCTGCCGCCCAATCGAGGATAGAGGTCGCCACCGCGCCAGACTGCGTCACAAAGGCCACATCGCCTTTTTGGGGCATGATATGCGCAAAGCTGGCGTTGATCCCCCGATGGGGGGCTAAAATGCCCAGACAGTTAGGGCCAACAATGCGCATCAAGTAAGGCTTGGCCGCGTCAAGCATCGTCTGTTTGAGTACTTTTCCATCGGCATAATCGCCTTCGCCGAAGCCAGCTGTAATGACCACGACAGCCCGACATCCACGTTCGCCGAGTTCGCGTATAAGACCAGGAACCGTATCTGGCGGCGTTGCAATAATGGCCAAGTCGGGAACCAGCGGCAGCTCACTCACGGTGTGGTAGTTGAGGGTCGAGCGGATCGCTCTCTCCCGTAGATTGACCGTTAGGACAGGCCCGGCAAAACCAGCATCAAAAAGATTGCGTGCCAGTACCGCCCCCACAGAACCGGGGCGGTTACTGGCGCCAATCAAAGCGATCGTACTAGGTGAAAACAGGGCATCCAAATTACGAATCGACATCTAACATCTCCGATGCCAGGGATGGCCCCATCACCAACACGGCAGCTCCGGTCAGCTTGCCTTCCCTGAGATCCTTCAGTGCGTCATTAGCGGCGTGGAGCGGGTAGCAAACTGTCCTGGTCTGGATCATCGCCTCAGAGGCCAGTGATAAAAACGCCCTACCGTCCTGGCGAGTCAGATTGGCTACCGAGCGCAACTGCCGCTCTCCCCAAAGCAGCGCATACGGAAAAGAGGGAATGTCACTCATATGTATACCGCCACAGACAACGACTCCCCCTTTGCGCACGGCACGAAGTGCAAGGGGTATCAGCTCTCCCACAGGTGCGAAAATGATAGCGGCATCCAGTGGCGCTTCCGGCAACTGTTCAGAGCTACCTGCCCATGTCGCCCCCAGGTACTGCGCAAATCGTTGAGACGCTTCATCCCCTGGGCGAGTAAAGGCGTGCACTTCCATGCCCTGCCATTTTGCGACCTGGGCCACAATATGTGCCGCCGCGCCAAAGCCATAAATACCGAGACGCTGCAGGTCATTGCCACACATAACCAGAGAACGATAGCCAATCAGGCCAGCACACATCAGTGGGGCTGCTTCAGCAGCGCTATAGTGGGAACTGATAGAAAAGCAGAAGCGATGATCCGCTAAGGTATATTCAGCAAAGCCACCATCTATCTGGTACCCGGTAAAACGCGCCTGATCACAAAGGTTCTCCTTCCCGTGCAAACAGTAGCGGCATTTACCGCAGCTATACCCTAGCCAAGGAACGCCCAGGCGTACTCCCTTCTCTAGCACTACACCAGGGCCGCACTTAACAACACGACCAATAATTTCGTGCCCAGGAACAATCGGATAACGGATGTCCGGCAGCTCTCCGTCAAGCAGATGCAGGTCAGTGCGACACACGGCGCACGCTTCAACTTTCAGCAGTACCTGCCCCTTTCCCGGCGTAGGAATGGGCCTTTCCTGACATTGCAACGATCCACCCTGTTGCTCAAGCACCATGACCTTCATGCGACGTCCCTAAGCACCGTAAACACCAATTTTCGTTACCTTTTTCTTAGCTGGTTTTGTATGCTGCTTTTGTGTACAAACCACTCCTTTGCTCACAGTCACTACTAGAAATCTATGGATAGTTATAGCGTAAAGTCCCGTGAAGAAAAGCTCATCAAGCAAATAAAATCACTTATTCATAATAATATTGATCTAGCGCAATCAAACTGCCTCGACAGCGCCCGCTTTTTCATAGCAGTCCACTCAACATAAGGAATTAAAACAACACCTTATCGCTCAAATAAAAATACCTATTAAATACAGCCTTGATATTAAAGGCGCAGATTTTAAAACGCTCCTGAATCAAAAATACCAGCCGATAGTGAGACATCTTTCATAGCGTCTTAACAAACGAGCTGTTTTGGGAGGTATGCCGCTTTTACGTGGCCACATATGCTCTAATGCATGAATATACCATGCGTGAAAGCGGCGCTTTAATCACATCGCAAGATTTAGCTCAGAAGAGCCTACTCTCCACTGTTCTTGGCACTCCCGAAGCACAAAACACTCTTTCGTTTTCTGTGTCACAAAGTCGAATAAAGGCTGGTGCAATTCAGATGTAGCATTCGTTTCCAGCATCCAACCAAAGAAAGCACTCGTCGCTTCAGCGGCTTTTTCGGCATTCACTAGCAGGTGATGCCCCATATTTTCATCCACAACGAAGAAGTGCTTACTAACTTTATTGAAAAATGGAGGTTCCTTTTGCTGATTAGCACTCACGCAAGCACCAAGATCCATTTGGCTAGCCACTTCCTGCAAACTACAAAGTCTGTGCACACACTCCATACCAATCGCATCCATCAAACGACTAATGGGTGGATCAAAGGGTAGAAAACTCAATGCCCCTGAATTCAAACATTAAGCGCAGCACCCGC
>NZ_JAINWD010000067.1:0-5267 GCF_021021315.1 Halomonas sp. IOP_14
GATTGGCACGGGTGTTAAGTTCGGTGTAGCTCAGTGACTGCTCTTCAAATACGAGTGCCGTGCCCTCTGGGGTTGCCGCAGCCTGTCGCTCAACCAAGTGATGGACTGAAGAAGTGCCTGAATACTGTTGCGTATTCTCTCCCCACCCGTTCAACAACTGCTGTTCGTCTGCTCTGAGCAGACTGATCTCACTTAACGGTTGTTGAGGCGCCGCTTGCAGATTTTCTACGATGCCTGCAATGGCTGTGTTCAGGTAATCACACAACCGCTTAGCGCCGACTATACGGCTCACCTGCCCTACCAATTGGAAGTCATTACCTAGGTCGTCCACCGACATCGTAATCGGGTAGTTGGTGCGTTCTTGACCGCCCAGCACCTCCATGCCTTCCCAGGTATGAGCGGTGTTTCCCTCTTGCTGAGGAACACTGTAACGATAGTTCAGCAAGCTGGTAAATAGCGGCGTCCCACCAGGCAACCCACTACAGCGCTGCGCTAATCCTAAACTGGCATGTTCATGGTGCATTAGCTCAGATAGGGCGTCGTGGGTTTGGCGCAGGCACTTATCGGCACCTTGAGCCCTCAGTTTGATACGCACTGGTAGCGTATTAATAAACATCCCCAGTGCTCGTTCGGCCCCTTCAGTGCCCTGCATACGACCGAACAGCACAGTGCCAAATACCGCATCGTCATGCCCAGTCGTTTTGCTGAGCACCAAGGCCCAGGCTAAGTGGAATAGGCTGGCTGTGCTAACACCATGGCGTTTCGCCTGCTGCCGAACTTGCTGGGCTAGTTCCGCAGCCAAAGGAACGTGCACTTCTTCGATATCGCTGCCATCGCCGCGAACGTCTAGTAGCCCGAAGGGAGCCGTCGGTTCTTCAACATCGCCCAACCGCTCGCGGAAGAAGGATTCGTGCTCTTCCAGGCTACCCCCTAGCTGGGCCTGCGCCACGAAGTTGCGGAATGGTATCGGCTTGGGCAGTTCGTCCTCGCGGCCTTGCTGAATCAGAGCAATTTCTTCCACCAATAACTCAAGGGTGGTGTGATCCATGACCAGGTGGTGGCTAGGCAGTTGTAGCAACCAACGCTTTTGCTCAGGATCATGAGCGGCTACCGCTCGCAGCATAGGCGCTCGGCGCACATCAATACGACGATATTCAGGATCCACCTCGGCATTCAGCCGTTCAGCGACGCAGTGAGAACCATCTCCATTCAAATCTAGCCATTCGAGAGCTAATTCGGCATGCCGGTAAACTACCTGTACAGGCTGGCGGAGCCCGTCCCAAAGCACTGCAGTACGCAGGATGTCATGGCGGTGAATCAGTTTATTGAAACAGGCAATGAATGCTTCCAACCGTTCCCGGCTATCGAAACCAAGAAGGCAGGGAAGCACGTAAGTATCTCCCCGCTGCCGCAACCGGTGGTGGAAGAGAATGCCCTCCTGCAGCGGTGCCAGCGGATAGATATCCTGAATATTGCTAGCACCGCCGGGCACTGCCGCTTCGATCACGCTGATCTCTTCGGCATTGAGCTTGATTAGCGTCAACATGTCAGGCTGAAGAGATTGGCAATCGTGAGGGATCCGGTTGGGCGGGATGATAATTTCATCCCACAATGTCTTCTGGGCTATAGCCTGAGCAAAGGCTGCCAGTTCCGGGTATTGGAAAAGAGTACGCACCTGCGCTGTCAGTCCACAATTCCGCATTTTCTCCAGCACTTTCAGAGCCAGCAGCGAATGTCCACCCAACTCGAAGAAGTTGTCGTGTCGACCCACCTGATACACACCCAACACCTCACTCCAAGTCGCTGCTAGTGCTTCTTCCACCTCACCGTGAGGAGGCTCATACTGCTCGCTACTCGCCAGATCAGGCTCGGGCAGCGCCCTGCGATCCACCTTCCCGTTGGAGGTCAGCGGTATTGCGTCAAGGGGGACTACAACTCCCGGCACCATATAGTCAGGTAGAGACTGGCCTAGTCGCTCGCGGAGAGCGCTGGTATCGAGCTCAATGTTGGCTTCGGGAACCACATAAGCGGCTAATCTAGAACCACCGGGGCCTTCTTGTGCAAACACCACCGCCTCACGCACCTCCGGCTGAGATAGCAGTTGCGCTTCAATCTCCCCCAGCTCGATGCGGAAGCCGCGTACTTTCACCTGATGGTCAATACGCCCCAGGTACTCAAGCTGACCGTCTTCATGCCAGCGCACCAGGTCACCAGTGCGATAGAGTCGCTCTCCCGAGCCAAACGGGTCAGCAACAAAACGCATTGCTGTCAGGCTACAGCGGTTCAAATAGCCTCGTGCCAAGCCTGCTCCTGATACGTAAAGCTCTCCAGGAATCCCGATGGGGACACGATTAAGCTGGCTATTTAATATATGTGCGCCGAGATCCGGGAGGGTAATCCCTATAGGACTACGCTGACCTGTCAGATCATCAGCTGTCACACGCCGATAGGTGACATGCACCGTGGTCTCAGTGATGCCATACATGTTGATCAGGCGGGGATGATCATCACCGAAATGCTCAATCCAAGGGCGTAGGCTTTCCGGCGCCAAGGCTTCACCACCGAAGACCACCACACGCAAAGCTAGGTCTTCCGTGTTATAGAGATCAGGGGTAGCCATCAACTGCCGGAAGGCAGAAGGCGTCTGGTTTAGTACTGTCACTTGTTCCCGGCATAGCAGCTCAAGGAAGTCCTCTGGCGAACGGCTAACCCAGTAGGGCACCACGACGAGTTTCCCGCCCGTGCACAGTGCCCCAAACACCTCCCACACTGAGAAATCGAAGGCGTAGGAGTGGAACATTGTCCAGGCATCTTGCTCGTCAAAATTGAACCAAGGTGCCGTGGTATAAAGTAATCGCGTCACGTTCGCATGACATAGCTGCGCCCCTTTAGGTTGTCCTGTGGAGCCCGAGGTATAGATCACATAAGCAAGATTTTCACCGTGTAGCGTCACGTTTGGATTGGTCGACGCATGATGCGTCACATCCAACTGATCCAGTTCGATGACATTCAGGCTTTCAGCTACTGGTAACGACTCACTAAGATGTTGCTGGGTAAGCAGCAGCTCAATACCGCTGTCCTCGACCATATAGGCCAACCGATCGCTCGGATAATCGGGATCTAGTGGCACATAAGCACCACCCGCTTTGAGGATACCCAGTAGCCCCACCACCATCTCAAGGGAGCGCTCAACAGCGATACCCACCCGAGTTTCAGGTTTCACACCTAGCCCGATCAAATAGTGGGCCAAGCGATTTGCACGGCTGTTAAGTTCAGCATAGCTGAGTGACTGCTCTTCAAATATTATTGCCGCGGCCTCTGGGGTTGCCGCTGCTTGCCCCTCAATTAAGTGATGAATTAGAGAAGTGCCTGAATACTGTTGCGTATTTTCTCCCCACTCGCTCAACAGCTGCTGTTCGTCTGTTCTGAGCAGGTTGATCTCACTTAATGGTTGCTGAGGCGATGCTTGCAGATTGTCTACAATACCTGCAATGGCTGAGTTCAAGTAATCACACAGCCGCTGTGCACCAATCATTCGACTAACTTGTCCTACCAGTTGGAAGCCGTTACCCAGATCGTCCACCGACATAGTGATCGGGTAGTTGGTACGCTCCTGAGCCTCCAACAATTCCATACCTTCCCAAGTATGAACAGGGGTTTCCTCTTGTTGAGCCCCGCCATACCGATAATTCAGCAAGCTCGTGAATAGCGGTATTTCCCCCGTCAAGCCACTACTGCGCTGTGCTAACCCGAGGCTGGCATGTTCATGGTGCATTAGCTCAGATAGGGCATCGTGGGTTTGGCTTAGACCCTTATCTACTCCCTGGGCACCGGTTTTGATGCGCACAGGAAGCGTATTAATAAACATCCCCAGTGCCCGCTCAGCACCTTCGATGCCCTGCATGCGCCCGAACAGCACGGTGCCGAACACCACATCATCCCGCCCAGTGGTCTTGCTCAGCACCAAGGCCCAGGCCAAGTGGAACAGGCTAGCCGTGCTGACGCCATGGCGCTGCGCCTGTTGTCGCACCTGCTGGGCTAATTCTGTTTCAAGAGGAACGTGCACTTCTTCGATATCCCCACCATCGCTGCGCACGTCAAGCAACCCAAAGGGCGCTGTGGGTTCCTCTATATCACCCAATCGCTTCTGGAAGAAGGCTTCATGCTCAGCCTGACTTACCCCCAACCGCGCCTGCGCCACAAAGTTGCGGAATGGGATCGGCTTGGGCAGTTCGCCCTCGCGGCCTTGCTGGATCAAGGTAATTTCTTCCACCAGTAGCTCGAGGGTGGTGTGATCCATGACTAGATGGTGGCTAGGTAACTGCAGCAACCAGCGTCCCTGCTCAGCATCGTGGGCAGCCAGCGCCCGAATCATAGGTGCTTGGCTCGCATCAAGGCGATGGTGCTCAGGATCCACCTGGGTGTATAACCATTCGGCCACACCGCCGGTGGCCACATCTGGCGCGGTCGGCCACTCGATATCCAGCATGGCATGTCGATACACCACCTGCACCGGTTCACGGAGCCCCTCCCAGAGCACCGCAGTACGTAAAATATCGTGACGGGCAATAAGCTTATTAAAACCGGCAATAAAGGCTTCCAATCTCTCCCTGCTATCAAAGCCCAGCAGCCGAGGCGTCACATAGGCATCGCCCTCTTCTTGCAGCCGATGATGGAAGAGAATCCCCTCCTGCAGCGGTGCTAGTGGGTAGATATCCTGGATATTCCTTGCGCCACCGGGCACTGCCGCTTCGATCTCACGAAGCTCTTCAGCATTAAGTTCGATCAGCGTCAGCATATCAGGCCTGAGAGCCTGACAATCGTGAGGGATTCGATTAGGAGGGGTGATGAGTTCCTGCTGTTCTGGCTTCTGTGCAATCGCCTGGGCAAAGTCTATCAGTTCCGGGTGTTGGAACAGGGTTCGTACTTGTGCTGTCAGTCCCCGGTGCCGCATTTGCTCCAGCACTTTCAAAGCCAGCAGCGAATGGCCGCCCAACTCAAAGAAGTTGTCGTGTCGGCTCACCTGTTCGACGCCAAGTATCTCTGACCAGATTTCCGCCAGCGCTTCTTCCACTTCGCCCTGAGGCGGCTCATAGTCCGAGCCACTGGCCAAATCCGGCTCGGGCAATGCTTTACGGTCTACTTTGCCATTGGCATTCAGCGGCAGTGCACCAAGCGTGACCACGACTCCCGGCACCATATAGTCCGGCAGCCGTTGCCCCAGCGTCTCTCGTAGTGAGGTGCTGTCGAGTTCGCTGTCAGCCTGG
>NZ_JAINWD010000068.1:0-6438 GCF_021021315.1 Halomonas sp. IOP_14
CCGTTGCCCCAGCGTCTCTCGTAGTGAGGTGCTGTCGAGTTCGCTGTCAGCCTGGGGAACCACATAGGCCACCAACCTAGAGCCGTTGGGGCCTTCTTGCGCTATCACCACCGCCTCGCGAACCTCCGGCTGAAAGAGCAGCTCGGTTTCGACCTCACCTAGCTCAATACGCAGGCCGCGGATCTTCACCTGGTGATCAAGGCGGCCCAGGTACTCAAGCTGGCCATCCTCCCGCCAGCGTACCAAGTCGCCGGTGCGGTAGAGACGTTCACCTTTTGCGAACGGGTCGGCGACAAAACGCTCCGCCGTGAGATCACTGCGATTGAGATATCCACGGGCCAGGCTTACCCCGCCTAGGTACAACTCTCCCGCAACGCCCTGTGGTACTAAGTTGAGTTCATCATCCAAGACGTAGGTGCGGGTGCCGCTAATAGGCCGACCAATGGGAATCTGGCGGTGAGCATCATCACGGCACCACCAGTGAGTGACATGAATCGTAGTTTCGGTAGGGCCATACAGATCATGTAAGTTTGCGTCATCAAGACACTCAGCCACATCTTGCTGTAGCGTGGCTGGAACGGCCTCGCCACCGCACATAATATGCTTGAGCCGCGTCTTGGCCTTAACATCGGGATAGGCCAGGAAAGCCTTTAACATGGAAGGCACAAAATTAAGTGTAGTGACTCCGTGCCGCTGGATCAGCTCAATGATGCGCTCAGGGTCACGATGATCACCAGGCTGGGCGATCACCAAACGTACCCCAACACTCAGCGGCCAGAAAATCTCCCAGACTGAGACATCAAAACCGAACGGCGCCTTGTGCAGCACGGCATCGGTATCAGTAAGCTGGTAGGTCTCCTGCATCCAGACCATGCAGTTGGTTAAGGCATCATGGCGGATGGCGGCGCCCTTGGGCCGCCCAGTGGAGCCTGAGGTGTAAATCACGTAGGCGAGGTGCTCGCCGTGCAGCTTTACCGATGGATTGGTAGAAACGTAATGTGCAACGTCCAGCCGATCCAACTCAACAACGCTTAGGCCATCAGCTACTGGCAATGACTCGCGCAAGTGGTGCTGGGTCAGCAGCAACTCGATGCCACTATCTTCGGCGATGAACGCCAGCCGCTCCGAAGGATACTCGGGATCCAGTGGCACATAGGCGCCCCCCGCTTTGAGAATCCCCAGCAGCCCCACCACCATCTCAATGGAGCGCTCCATGGCAATGCCCACCCGCGTCTCAGGTTTTACGCCTAGTCCGATCAGATAGTGGGCCAAACGATTGGCACGGGTATTGAGTTGGGCGTAACTGAGTGACTGATCTTCAAATACTAATGCAGTAGCCTTGGGTTTTACCTTGGCCTGGCGCTCGATCAGTTGATAAATTGGTGCCGCCTCGGAAGACTGTTGAGCATTCTCTCCCCACTCGCTCAACAACTGCCGCTCGTTTTTTCCTAGCAAGCTGATCTCACTTATCGCTTGCCGCGGTGCCGTTTGCAGGCTTTCCACGATGCTGGCCACGGCGGTTTCCATGTAATCACATAACCTTTGTGCACCAATCGTGCGGCTTACCTGCCCGACCAGTTGGAAGCCCTCCCCCAGATCATCCACAGACATACCCACTGGGTAGTTGGTGCGCTCCTGCCCACCTAGAGGCTCCATCCCCTCCCAAGTAGGTGCGGCATTCTCTCCCCTTTGAGGCGCAGCCTGGCGGTAGTTCAGCAGACTCGAAAATAACGGGGCACCGCCAGGTAAACCACTGCAACGCTGCGCTAGACCAAGACTGGCATGTTCATGGTGCAGTAGCTCAGAGAGTGCATCGTGAGTTTTCCGTAAGCATTCATCGACACCGTGGGAGCCCAGTGTAATGCGCAACGGCAGTGTATTAATGAATACCCCTAGCGCGCGTTCAGCGCCTTCGATGCCGTGCATACGTCCGGAAAGCACCGTGCCAAACACCACATCGTCCTTGCCGGTAGCTTTGGCAATTACCAGCGACCAGGCGAGATGGAAGAAGGCCGCCGCGCTGACGCCGTGGCGCCGAGCCTGATCGCGAATCGCCGCCGCCAGTTCGCCGTCCACCACCAGGCGCTGCTCGTCGATGTCATCACCGTTACCCATAACGTCGTTGAGACCGAAGGGCAGCGTACCCTCGTCAAGATCGCCAAGGCGCTGGTGGAAGTAGGCTTGGTGCTCGCTATCGGACACACCCAAGCGAGCCTGAGCGATGAAATTGCGAAACGGCACGGGCTCGGGCAACTCTGCGGAACGCCCCTGCTCGATCAGAGCGATCTCTTTGACGGCCTGCTTGACCGTCATATTGTCATCGATTAGATGGTGGATGAGTAACTGCAGTAGATAGCTATCACCGGCCGTGTCCTCGATAGCCACGGCTCGCATCAAGGGCGCCTGGCGCGCATCAATCCGGCAGCGACCGGGGTCGGCGGCGTGACGCAGCCGTTCCAGTGGAGACAGCTTCGAGCCTTCAATACCGTCGTCGGATGCCTTCTCGATCCACTCCACCAGCAACGGTGCTTGGCGGAGAACAACCTGTACCGGTTCGTCAAGTCCTTCCCAGAAAAAAGCAGTGCGCAGGATGTCGTGACGCGCCATTACTTGGTTAAAACCATCGATGAAGCTCGCCATGCGGGCTCGGTCGCCGAAACGCATGGTGTAGGAAGTGATGTAAGCATCACGCTCGACGTTCAGCCGGTGATGGAAGAGAATGCCCTCCTGTAGCGGCGCCACAGGATAAATGTCCTGGATGTTGGCGCCACCACCCGGCATCGTCGACTCAATGCGCGCAATCGCTTCCCGGTCAAGCGATACCAGGGGGAGCATCCAGGGCTCGAGGGTATCGCAGTGCTCAGGAATGAGGTTGGGCGGAACCTCCACTTTATGTAGGTCGTTCGCCGCTTCTAGCACCTGCGCGAAATCGCTTAGACGCGGATGTTCGAATAACTCACGGATGGCAATATCGCGACCACGTTCGCGCAATCGCGCAATCAGCCGCAATGCGAGCAACGAATGCCCGCCTAACTCGAAGAAATTATCGTGGCGGCCGACCCGCTCGACTTCCAGCACCTCACACCAGAGTGCTGCCAGGCTGACTTCCCTCTCGCCGCACGGCGCCTCGACCTCACCATGCCCGGCCCCTATGTCAGGATCGGGCAGCGCGGCACGATCAAGTTTGCCATTGGCGGTTAACGGCAGAGCGTCCATGGCGACCAACGCGCTGGGAATCATATGGTCGGGGAGATGGTGACTCAGCCGTTTGCGCAGCACCTGAGGGTCGACTTCAGCCACGGCCGCGACCATATACCCAACCAGCCGGTCGCCTCCAGGCCCTGAACACGCCACGACCACAGCATCGCGAATTTCCGGCTGAGCCAACAAGCAGGCCTCGATTTCGCCGAGTTCGATGCGGAAGCCGCGGATCTTGACCTGCTGGTCACCGCGCCCTAGATACTCAAGTTGGCCATCATCACGCCAGCGCCCTAGGTCGCCAGCGCGGTACAACCGCCCACCTTCGCTATCGAAAGGGTTGGCAACGAAGCGTTCGGCACTCAACCCGGCGCGCTTGAGATAGCCACGGGCAAGTCCTGCGCCCGATACGTAGAGCTCGCCGACAACGCCAATCGGTACGCGATTGAGGTCGTTATCCAGCACTTCGATACCGAGGTCAGGAATAGCGACACCCACCGGGCTGCGCTGCCCTTGCAGATCCGCTGCGGTGATCGGGCGATAGGTAACGTGAACCGTCGTTTCGGTGATGCCATACATATTGATAAGGCGCGGATGCGTATC
This sequence comes from Halomonas sp. IOP_14, assembly GCF_021021315.1. Lineage (NCBI taxonomy): Bacteria > Pseudomonadati > Pseudomonadota > Gammaproteobacteria > Oceanospirillales > Halomonadaceae > Halomonas > Halomonas sp. IOP_14. Next base: position 3,802 of record NZ_JAINWD010000068.1, read on the forward strand.
GCCGAAACACTCTATCCATGGCCGCAACATTGCTGGTTCCAGGGCTTCGCCGCCGAAGATGACAAACCTCAGAGCGAGATCCTTGCGTGTTTGGATACCGGGTACGTTGATTAATTGACGGAAGGCTGATGGCGTTTGGTTCAGTACTGTCACTTGTTCCCGGCATAGCAGCTCGAGGAATTCTTCGGGGGAGCGGCTGACCCAGAACGGCACCACGACCAACTTGCCGCCCGTGCAAAGGGCACCAAATATCTCCCATACTGAGAAGTCGAAGGCGTAGGAGTGAAACAGTGTCCAGGTGTCTTGCCCGGAAAAATCGAACCAACTCGACGTAGCATCAAGCAATCGAGTCACATTGGCGTGACTCAGCTGCACGCCTTTAGGCTGGCCGGTAGAGCCCGAGGTATAAATGACATAGGCTAGGTTGTCACTACTCAGCGCTAACCCTGGGTTGTGCGCCGGTCGCTCTGTAATGTCCAGGCTATCTAATGCGATAGCAGTTAACCCCTCGCGCTGTGGGAGCTTCGTCATTAGTCCCGACTGAGTCAGCAGCAGCTCAATGCCGCTGTCTTCGACCATATAGGCGAGCCGCTCGGTGGGGTAATCCGGATCCAGCGGCACATAGACACCACCCGCCTTGAGAATAGCCAGTAGCCCCACCACCATCTCGATGGAGCGTTCAACAGCGATACCCACTCGGGTTTCAGGTTGCACGCCTAGGCCAATTAGGTAGTGAGCCAAGCGATTGGCACGAGCGTTGAGTTCGGCATAACTGAGTGACTGATCTTCAAATACTAGCGCCATGGCCTTTGGGTTTGCCGTAGCCTCGCGTTCAATTAGGTGGTGGATAGGTGGAGCATCGGAATACCGTTGGGAGTTTTTCCCCCATTCCTGTAACTGGAAGTGCTCGTCTTTATCAAGCAACTCAATATCGCCCAGCGCTCGCTCCGGAATCTCTGCCAGCGCCCCTAGAATGGCAGCATAGTGTTGTGCTAGGCGTTCAATGGTGGTTACATCAAACAGCTCTTCTGCATACACGAAACTTGCCTCCAGGCAACCACCAGCACGCTCTATAACATTTAGCGTCAGTTCGAACTGCGCCTCTCCTTTCTCTAGTGGCCAACTGCTCAGTTTCAGCCCCGGTAGCGTCTGTAGCACGTCATGATCTTGCTGCTGGTAGTTGAACATCACCTGGAACAGCGGCGCGTGATTCAGACTTCGCTCCGGCTGCAGCGCTTCCACTAACTGTTCAAAGGGGAGATCCTGATGCTCTTGTGCGCCCAACGCCGCACGTTTGCTCTGTTGCAGCGCCTCGGCCAAGCTCTGGCGACCACTCAATTGGTTGCGCAATACCTGGGTATTAACGAAAAAACCCACCACTCCCTGGGTTTCCGCTCGGTGACGGTTGGCGATCGGTACACCGACCCGAATATCTTCCTGCCCGGTATAGCGATACAGAAGCGCTTGGAAACCTGTCAGTAGCGTAATGAACAGGGTGGCACCTTGCGCCTGGGTTAGCTGGCGGAGCCCGCTAATCAGTGATTCCGGGAGCACCATTTGGTGGCGCGCAGCGTGATAATGTCCATCGTTGCGACGCGGTCGATCGGTTGGCAGTTGCAGTACCGGATGTTCGTCACCCAGTTCCGCCTGCCAGTAGGCGAGTTGGCGCTCCTTCTCGCCCGCCTCCATCCATTGGCGCTGCCATAGCGCATAATCAGCGTACTGAATCGGTAAGGATGTTGGCTGCCAAGCCTCTTCTGTCACTCGAGCGGAGTAGTCTGCAGCAAACTCATTGATGATCAATCGCATCGACCAACCATCGGAGACGATGTGGTGCATTACCACCACCAGTAAGTGCTCCTCTTTAGCTAAGCGCAGTAGCCCCACCCGCAACAGCGGGCCTTGCTCCAGGTCGAAGGGAACATCGCAGAGCTGTGTAACTTGACTCTCTATCGCCGCTTCGCTCTCACCTTTCGCCATATGACTTAGATCGACCTCGTGCAATACGAAGTTGCCTTCAGACTGCACCTCTTGCACCACCCCGCCTTCGCCATCGTCACGAAATACCGTTCGCAAGGCCTCATGACGAGAAACCAAAGCAGCGAGGCTACCCCGCAGGGCTTCAGTATCGAGTGCCCCCTTGAGGGTCAGAGCACCCGTAATATGGTAAGCACTGCTTTGAGGATCCAAGCGCCAGAGAAACCATTGGCGCAGTTGCGCATAGGAGAGTTCGCAGCTCTCCTGGCTCTTTCGAGGAACGATTGGCAACTTCGAAAAGTCGATCTTTTGTTGCCTTAAAGCATCAAGAAATACTCTCTGCTTGTCCCATCCCAGTCGTGAGAAACGTTCAGCAATAATACGTTTATTGAGTTCCATATCAGCTCTCCATACCGTCTAGTAGCGCCGCCATCTTTTCTAGCTGAGCACCTTCCTCCTCACGCGCACCTTCTCGGCTTTCCTGAATAGACTCACACATTGAAGCCAATGAGACATACTCGAAATAGCTGCGCAGAGGGAGCCGTATATCGAAATATTCTTCCACTCTAGATTGCACCCTGAGAGCCAATAGTGAATGGCCTCCCAACTCAAAGAAGTTGTCGTGGCGCCCCACCTGTTCGACGCCAAGTATCTCTGACC
>NZ_JAINWD010000069.1:0-7002 GCF_021021315.1 Halomonas sp. IOP_14
GCGGGTGCTGCGCTTAATGTTTGAATTCAGGCCACAAGAGTTCTTTGTGAAGGGATGCCACATTGATGATCTTTTCTGCTCTATACCATCCACTTACCGACGCTTACCAACCGACTCGCCCGATAGACTCCCTGCGAAATCGACTTTTGAAAAAAGCTTGCTAGAAAAGTTAGTGGCAGTCGGAGCAGACGTCGTCGTCCTTGACGGACTATTAGTCATTCTAGACGAGCTAATCCGCCCTCAGAGTCCTTTTTATCGCAAGATCGTCAATATCCATCCGGGACTTACGCGCCAAGACTCCCCATATCAAAGACGGGGTGCCTCTGCAACACTTGATGCACTGTACGGGGCTCAAGGAAAAAAGGTTATCAACTGGCAGACAATGGAGACCGAAAGCGTTCCTACTATCAACAAGACTGGCGCCTCACTCCATTATGTCGACAGTGGAATTGATTCTGGCGAAGTCATCTACGACCTATTGGAAACTCATATCGAACCAGGTGACTCCATCATTGAATTACGGTGGAGAAACTTTAATAAAAGCCTATTTCCCGCACTTCATAAAGGATTGGAATCTCTGAAAAACGACATCACCACTTCCTAATCATACTGAATCTATAGAATGGAGGTAGAATCTCATGCCCATTGGGCATTAGGAGCGGCTGTGAGCAGACAGTACCAAAATGAGAAGAAAGGGTATTTCTATGCAAAAGTTATGTGTCTCCAACAGCCTGAGACCAATGCCTCCGTTTTATATCCTTACCGCGAATATGGTCTGGTGAGCGCCGATTGGATCCGCGCGCAGCCAACACGCTCAAACTAAGCAAAAGGGGCAATGGCCACACACTGGGCAACAAAACTGCGCAACTCAGCTAGGGCACGCTGCCCGAGCCGCCCAAACAGCACTGTTAAACCAAGGCAACCCCTGCGAAAGCCCAAGCAGCGTAGGCACAACGGACGGCATCACTGTTTAACGCTCTATTAATTAGTAACACGCTGAAAAGCCCCGAGAGAATACTGGCCAGCGCAGCGGCGGCCATCAGCTCGCGGGTTCGACGAATCAAATAGAGAAGCACATTCACTTCATTGAAAATCGACGCCTACCTGTAAAGACGAACTGCTCGCGTAAAAGTTAAACAACATCTATGTAAAAAAACCTCATTCTCATTCGTCATTAAGCAAGGAAGCCAGTACGCCGCCTTTGGTGTTTTATTAATTGACACATCAGCCACTAGGACTCTTATGCATATTCACGATTTGATCGGCATCGGCTTTGGCCCCTCCAATATTGCCCTGGCCATTGCTCTCGACGAACAGCGCCAGGCAGGGCAAGCGAAGGATGCCTTGTTTATTGAGCGCCAGCCCTGCTTTGCTTGGCACCCGCATATGCTGCTAGAAAATGCCCATATGCAGATTTCCTTCCTCAAAGACCTGGTCACGCCGCGTAACCCGGGAAGCCGTTACAGCTTCCTCAATTACCTTCACAGCAAAGGCCGCTTACAAGACTTTATCAATCTGCAGACCTTCTTCCCCAGCCGTCACGAGTTCAATGACTACCTAAGCTGGACCGCCAGCCACTTTGAACACCAGTGCACCTATGGAGAGGATGTGTTTGAAGTGCTGCCCGAAACTGATAACGACGAGGTAGCCTACCTCCGCGTTCGTTCACGGGATGAGAGTGGCGCGGTGCAGGAAAGGCTCACCCGTTCATTGGTAATTAGCGTGGGTGGTGCGCCCAATGTGCCTGAATGCTTCGCCGGCCTAAAAGACAACCCACGGGTCTTCCACTCCAGCCACTACCTCCGGGAGTTGGCGAAGCAAGACGCCCCCAAACGCATCGCCGTGATCGGTGCGGGCCAGAGCGCCGCTGAGATATTCCTTGATCTACACGGCCGTGAAGGCATTCAGGTGGATCTTATTAGCCGGGCATGGGCCTTTAAACCCTCCGACGATAGCCCCTTCGTCAACGAGATTTTCAACCCCGAATACACCGACTACGTGTTCAACAACCCCACCGGCCAGCGGGAAGCACTGCTGCAGGAGTACAAAAGCACCAACTACTCAGCCCCTGACTTGGCGTTGATTCAGGAGATTTACGACGTGTTCTATCAGCAAAAAGTGACCGGCCAGGCCCGCCACCGCTTCCGTCGCCGCCATGAGGTTATCGGCAGTGAAGCAGGCCCTGAAGGCGTTGAGCTAAACGTGCGTGATTTGGAGACTGGCCATACGGATATCACCCGCTACGACGCAGTAGTGTTAGCCACCGGCTATGTACGCGACACCCATAAACAGCTACTGGCCCCCGTCGCGGACTACCTGCCTGAGTTTGCTGTCAATCGCCACTATCAGCTCTACACCAAGCCTGCGTTCAAACCGGCTATTTTCCTGCAAGGCAGCTGCGAGCCCACCCATGGTTTAAGCGACACCCTGCTGTCGATTTTGGCAGCACGGACAAGTGAGATCTGTGAAGTGCTTAATGAGGCACTGCCAACATCCTATTCAGGAGTATCAACTCCCTCACTAGTAGGTGCGGACTAACCAAGCACTATTAACGCATGGCCGCTCTCTCAGAGCGGCCCCTAATACCGAGATTCACGACCATCATGTCCCTACATCCTGATATCGCCGCTTTCTTAGACCTAGTCGCCGATAGTGGCAGCCCGCCTTTCCACTCTCTCTCACCACAACAGGCACGCACTGCTTACGAGGCATCATCGCAGATGCTTGATGAACCAGTATCGCACAATGCCGAAACGCTGAGCATTAAGTGCCGAGATGGTCACCAACTTGAGCTACGTCGCTATCAAGGTAAGGAAGCTATCTCGCCCACCCTTCTCTATTTCCATGGCGGCGGCTACTTATTAGGCAGCCTGGATTCGCACGATACGCTTTGTCAAAGCATTGCTCAGATGGCAGGTTATACAGTCCTCGCCGTCGACTATCGTTTGGCCCCGGAGCATAAATTCCCAACAGCCTTTCACGATGCTGAAGATGCCTATTGCTGGTTGCTAGAACATGGAGAAGGGATAGGTATCAATACCTCATGCATCGCTGTTGGTGGCGACAGCGTAGGGGGCACTCTGGCCACTGCGCTCTGCATGTCAGCACGCGATAATGACTGGGCCCCGCCGCGCTGCCAAATCCTTCTCTACCCCTGCACCAGCGCCTGGCAGGACAGCGAGTCTCATCGCCGATACGCACAAGGCTACCTGCTGGAAGCAGACACCCTGCAGTGGATGTTTAGCCACTATCTAAATAGCAGTGAGGAACGCCACGACTGGCGCTTCGCGCCGTTGGAGGCTGCGGAGCTCAAAAACCTACCGCCTGCGTTTATCGCCCTGGCCGAACATGATCCTCTAGTCGACGAAGGCATCTCCTACGTGAACCGCTTACAGGAAGCGAACGTGGATACCCAACTGACCATATACCCCGGCATGGTGCACGACTTCGCACGCCTGGGCAGCATCACGCCCGATGCCACCGGTCAGGTACGCGCAGATATTGCTAAGGCGCTACAGCACCATCTTGTTAACTAGCCAACTCGTAGGTCTGGCTGCCGCCCCATAGGTCATACATGTAGCGGCACTTACTACATGTACCGTTTTGGGCAACATGATGTTGCAAGTCAGCACAAATTCAGAACATAATACTAATAATAACAATTACCATTAACGTATAAGTATCATTCAAGGGGATTATCATGCATCAATTTCGTACCGGCCTGCGCAGGCAACTGCTCTCCGCGGCCATTGCCAATGCCTGCGCTGCGACGCTATTCGCGGCACCGGCGGCTCTTGCTCAAGGCGCTAATCTACAACCTAACGAAAGCAGCGATACAAGCACCACACTGCCTACCCTGCAAGTAACCGAAAGCCGTCTCTATGAAGAAGCAACGGGGCCAGTACAAGGTATTGCTGCCACCCGCAGCGCAACAGGCACCAAAACCGATACACCGATCATCGAGACCCCGCAGTCCATCTCAGTAGTTAGCAGTGAGGAGTTTCGAAATTATGGGGCCCGAAACTTCAATGAGGCGTTGGGTTACACAGCCGGTGTATCAAGGCAGGAAGGCGCTGATCGCACCACTGAAACACTCAGAATCCGCGGATTCACCGTTAATAGATCCTATCGTGACGGCAGTAAATACCAATCTAATCTTTATGATGGCCAGCAAGAGCTTTATGGTCTGGAACGATTGGAAGTATTAAAGGGCCCGTCCTCTATTCTTTATGGGGTGGCCTCCCCTGGTGGCATGATCAACGCTGTTAGTAAACGCCCTACCAGCGAGCCCCTGCGCGAGGTAAATATCGAGGCGGGCAGCTTTGATCGTCGCCAAATATCTGCTGATTTCTCCGATGCTCTGGATGAGGATGGCGTTTGGTCATACCGCCTGACCATGCTGCACCGGGATAGCGATAGCTTTATCGACCATGTGCCGGATGACCGCACCTATATTGCTCCAGCGTTGAAATGGCAGCCAAATGAGGATACCTCGCTCACTCTGCTGAGTGAGTATCAGCGTGATCAAACGGCCTATGTTTACGGGCTACCCACCAGCGGTACTATTCTTTCTAACCCGAATGGTCAAATTCCCCGCGAGCGATTTACTGGAGAGCCCGGCTATGATGAGTATGATAACGAGCGCTACTCGATTGGCTACTTGTTTGAGCATGATCTCTCTAACAGCCTCCACCTCCGCCATAGCCTGCGGACATTCCAAGCCGACCGGACTTACGATTCTATAAATATGGGACAGAGTAGCGACCAGCGAACCTATACAAGGATCGCTCAAGATCGCCACGATTCGTCAGCTGGCTTGACCTCAGATACCTCCTTGCAATACGACTGGGAGGCTGGTAATACCACCAACACCAGCTTGATCGGAATAGACTACATACGACAACGCCACGAAACCGAGCGCTACAACCGCACAGCGCCACCGCTTGACCTCTTTGATCCTGTTTACGGCAGTGGAGATTTCGGCGAACCGGTGCCTTTTGCATGGTCATCCAAGCAACGCAGCGAGCAGGTTGGCTTGTATGCTCAAAATCAGATGAAAATCGCCGACAAGTGGGTTCTCATGTTGGGAGGGCGGCAGGACTGGACTGAATCTGAGACCTCTCCCTACTTTGGCCCCACAGAGTGGAGTCGTGAAACGGATAATGCTTTCACTGGACGTGTAGGGGGTGTCTATCTTGCCGATAACGGTTTGGCGCCTTTCATTAGCTATAGCCAGTCGTTTGAACCTACCAGCGGCACCGACCGTAACGGTAATCAGTTCGAGCCCACGCGAGGAGAGCAATATGAACTGGGCGTTCGCTTTCAGCCGGAAGGGTGGGATACCATGCTCACCGCCACCGCCTATGAGCTGACACAGGAAAACGTCAGCGTCACCGATCCGGTGGACACCAGCTTCCAGACACAGATAGGGGAAGTACGTTCACGTGGTGTCGAATTGGAAGCGAAGACGGCACTAGGCCCCAACGCCAACTTGGTAGCAGCCTACACCTACACTGATGCGCGTACAACGAAAAGCAGCCCCGTTACGCCAGATCAGGTGGGCAGGAGAACGGCCAATACACCCTACAACCAATTCTCGCTATGGAGTGATTATCGCTTTGGCGATTTCGGCTTGCCGGGGTTGAAAGTAGGAGGTGGAGTTCGCTACGTAGGCCCAACCCGGGCGACTTGGGTAGCGGGAGAAGTGCCGTCGTTTACACTTGTCGATACACGAGTGAGTTATGAAACCGGATCTTGGGTGTATGCATTGAATGCCACCAATCTCACTGACAAAACCTATATCGAGTCCTGCACTTATGGATGCTTCTATGGTGAACCGAGAAGCATTGTAGGCTCAGTAAGTTATCAGTGGTAACCTCATTACCAAGAGAGACAATGGCAGGCGGCTTCACCGCCTGTCATTGTTTTATAAGAGCCAAAATAGAAAATATATTGATGATCTATATGGGTAATTTGCTACCATCAGGCCGTATAATTTTTCTCCTAGTTATATTTTTACCGCTACTCATCTCATTCGCTAACGCTGAAGAGCCCAAAAAGCTGGTCGCTTTTGACTATGCCATTGCAGATACACTTTCTGCTTTGCAACAGCCTCCTTTAGCGATGGCGGGCTTGGCACAATATAGGCGCTTCTACCGAGAGCCTTTACTACCTGATACCCAGGAGCTCGGGAATAGGTTTCAGCCCAATTTTGAATACCTAGCGTCGTTGGAGCCTGATGCTATTCTAATATCGCCACCGGCCCATTTGAATTTAGAGAATAAACTTTCCAGTATTGCTGATGTAATAAAAATCCCGCTATTTGGAGAAAACTTAAATATTTGGCAGAACCTTGAACAACTTACTAGAAAAGTAGGGGAGCTGAACAATCAGCAACAGCAGGCCCAAGAATTAATTGAATCTGCCCAAACTAGACTGGCAGTAATAGCGGCACAGATTGCAAGGCCTGTAGACCCCCTGTTGGTTGTAGAAATTCGAGACGACCGACATGTTCGCATTTATGGGCATGGAAGCCTGGAAGATATGGTTATCACTCAGTTGGGATTGGAAAATGCCTGGCAAGGCCCTACTAACGACTGGGGCTTCAGTACATTAACCATTTCAGAGGCGTTTCAATTAGAAGGTAGGTTCATTCTGCTTCACCCGACTTACTCTCAATACACAACTGATTCAGCCTTGCCAACGTCGGGGCTATGGCAGCATTGGTTGGATGATCCCCCAGTCAGTATAGACGTCAATTATTGGTCGTGGGGTGGGTTCTTCTCCGCCCTGCGCTTCGCTGAGTCACTCAAAGAAGCACTGGAGAACACTTAAGAAATCTCTGATCAACTATTTTTCGCTTGGCCATACTGCGTTAAAAATCGTCTCAAAATGCTCATTTACAACCTGTAAATTTCGTTTTTTCGTTGATTTTTGCCTTGTCTGGCCTGCGCTCATCACGTTAATCAGAGGCTCCTTAACTTCCCGACTGACTTCACTCTA